>JAAESS010000082.1 GCA_024229195.1 Flavobacteriales bacterium
ATATCATCCGTTAAGCCAAGGTTGGCCTCAAAGAAAGAATCTATATTACCAATATCTGTCCAGTACCCTTCGTATTGATAACTTCCTATTTTGTGCGTACCCAATGCCTGAGGAATAATTTCCTTTCCAAAGTCATTGGTGTCAGGATTCTTCATCAAATCAATAAGAAGATCCCTGTTGAAGATATAAATACCCATGGAAGCAAGGTAATTTCTACCTTGTGAGTTCATTTCCTCACTTACTTCAGAGGTCCAGTCAGGAAGCAATTTTGCTTCAGGTTTTTCGATAAAGGAAGTGACTTCATTTTTATCATCAGATTTCAAAATCCCAAAAGAAGTAGCATCTTTCGCATTAACAGGGATCGTTGCAATTGATATTTCCGATCCAGTCTTTACATGCTGCTCAACCATCAGGTTATAATCCATTTGATACAACTGATCTCCTGAAAGAATCAGTACATAATCAAATTCATGTCTTAAAAAATGGTGCATACTCTGTCTGACTGCATCAGCAGTACCCTGAAACCAGGTATCACTCATTGGTGTTTGCTCGGCTGCAAGCACATCTACAAAAGCCTTACTAAAAAAGCTAAAGTGATAGGTATTTTTTATGTGTCTGTTCAAAGATGCTGAATTGAACTGTGTCAAAACAAACATCCTTTTGATTTCAGAATTGATACAATTGGATATTGGAATATCTACTAATCGGTATTTGCCAGCTATAGGTACGGCAGGTTTAGATCTGCTTTCAGTTAATGGGTATAGTCGAGAACCTTGTCCTCCTCCTAGTATAATTCCTAAAACTTTTTTACTGAACATATTTTACGGGGTTAAAGATTTGTATAAAGTTATATATTCTTGAGCTGATTTATCCCAAGAATGATCAATTCTCATGCATTTTTTTCTGATCCTATTCAATTCCTTTTTATTTTCATATAATTCCTTCGCTCGATTTATCGCGTTGCAAACATCTCTCACGGAAGCCTCTATATGACATATACCAAAGCCGTCATCGCCAATGTCAGTTACCGTATCATTTAATCCCCCGGTTCTTCGAACGATAGGGATCGTTCCATAACGCAATGCATACATCTGATTCAATCCACATGGTTCAATTCTCGAAGGCATTAATAAAAAATCAGATCCGGCATATATTTGATGCGCCAACTCCTCATTAAATCCTATTTCACATGCATAATTATCCTTAAAATGAATTTGCAAAGATCTTAATTCAGATTCAATTTCAGCCTTTCCTTCGCCTAAAATCAAAATATTGATGTCTTTTTTCAATAGCGACTTGTAAACGACTGATGGAAAAAGATCCGCTCCTTTCTCTTTAACCAATCTGCCGATAAAAGAAAATAATGGTTTCGATGCATCCAGCTTTAATCTGGTACAAATATCCAACTTATTTTCCTGTTTTCCTGATGTCAGATCAGCTAAAATAACAGATTTGCCCATCAGCTCTTCTATTTATCAGATCAAAGATTTGTATAAACTTTCCACTTGCTTGGCGATTGCCTCCCAGTCAAAATAATCTTCTACTCTTTTTCTTCCATTTTTTGCCATCGTAGCAGATAGCTCCTTGTTCTGGATAAGCTGATTCACTTCATCGGCCAAGTCTCTTGAAAATTTATCTGCATCCACTGGCTCAAATGGTGCTTCGCTTTGCTGTTCAAGTGGTACCAGAATTCCGGTCTCTCCGTTGACAACAACCTCTTTGATACCTCCAACAGCACTTGCTACTACAGCTGTTTCACATGCCATAGCTTCTATGTTGATAATTCCAAATGGTTCATATATCGAAGGACAGCAAAATACATCGGCATGAGAGTATAACTGGATCACCTCATTCTTGTCAAGCATCACATCAATCCAAATGACATTGTCTCTGTTCTTTTTAACCTCAGCAACACTATCTTCCATTTCTTTAGCAATCTCAGGTGTATCAGGTGCTCCTGCACACAAAACAATCTGCGTGTCAGGGTCAATATATTTTATAGCGTTTACCAAATGAATGATCCCTTTTTGTCTTGTAATTCTTCCTACAAATAAAACAAAAGGCTTACTCTGATCGATACCATATTTCTTTAGCGTTGAACTTTCTTCAGTAACCACATATTCTTGTAGATTGATCCCATTGTAGATGACTTTCACCTTTTCAGGATCTACATCAAAATGTTTTAACACATCCACTTTGGTCTCCTCAGAGACTGCTATAATTGCATCAGCCATTTCAATGGCTGTTTTTTCAACCCAGGAAGAGGCATCATAACCTCTACCTAACTGCTCTCTTTTCCATGGTCTTAAAGGCTCGAGAGAATGTGTCGTAATGACCAATGGAATACCATAACACAACTTGGCAAGGATTCCAGCAAATTGAGCATACCACGTATGGCAATGCACAATGTCTGCATCTACTTCATCGGCATTCATATGGATACAGGTACTCAGTGTTTTGAACACTGCTTTCAGCTTGTCATTTGACTGATCAAAATTTGGATTGTCAAAAGAAAATCCTCTTACTGATAAATTCCCGTCTTTCTGATCCTGGTCCCCAAAGCACCGAACATCAACTTCCATTAATTTGGCCAATTCTGTGCCCAAATATTCTACATGTACTCCAGCTCCTCCATAGACATAAGGCGGAAATTCTCTGGTATAAAAAAGTGCTTTCATTATTTTTCTTCTTTGTGTGAATAATTTTTAACTAGGTATTGGTCCGTTTCCGGATTCCACACCTTGGTGTCAACGCCATTTAGAATTCCTGAAAACTTTTCAGTTTCCTGATTGATCAGCTCTTCCAGTCCGTTCGCATTAGATTTTAATTCCTCGAGATAGCCAGGAGAAACTGTTGTTACTCTCCATGAACATTTTATCGCAGTTGCCAGCGGATTAATCGCACCGTCCCAATCAATAAAGCCCATTTTCTTTAGATCAAATTCTGGAAAATATCTCAATTTATCATATCCAAACTGACCTTGGTATTGTGCATTATGAATTGTAAATACTGTCGGAATTTCCTTTAAGGATTTAAAGGCAGGAGCATGAGACATTAAAAAGGCTAAAAAACCTGTTTGATGGTCATGCGCATGAACGATTGATGGCTTTTCATCAAGATGCATCATCCAATCCAATACAGCCAGCTGAAAAGCTAGAAAACGCTCTACATCATCTTCGTGTGAATATATTTCAGCACGATCAAATAAGCCAGGGATATTCACTAAATAAACCGGAAAATCAAGTGGTTCATGAGGGGTTAAAATCTCAAAATCATAATGAAGCTTTCCCAACTTTAAATGTCCTGTATAATCCTTATCAAAACTCTTGTCTTTCAAAAAATTAGTATCGTAAAAAGGCATGATCACCTTCGACACGACACCACTTTTTTTCTGGTACTTGGGCAAGGCACCAACCACATCGGCCAAACCGCCAACCTTGGCAATTGGAAAACACTCGGCACTTACATTCAAAATTTCCATAGAAAATGGTCTACTATAAAAAGATATGCTATTGAATATCAATAGCATAGCATTCCTTGTTTGAATTTTTTAATATATAAAATAATTATTGAATTCTAAAAAAATAGTCTGCTAATATTCCATTTGATTAAAAAACTCGATCGTTTCTTGTCAATCACTTTTTATCACAAACAATAAATTGATAAAAAGATAAATCAATTTCTAAGCAATACTAAAATGAGCTTATAGTCCATTTTTAAAACTGTAAGAATGGGCTTATGAATTTTTCCAATACTGAGGTTTTGAATCCTCAGATAATTGATTCCAGTAATCTTGATTTACAACATGTTGTCCATCCAAGGTTTTCAACCTGCGTTGAAAAATATATACTGTGGGGTTAAACACCATATCGGTTACACCTACTGTATACAATTGCGGTTCTTCCTCACTCTTTCTCTTTTCTTCCTGAATAAGTACTTCAAACCCATTACATTCCAAGAGTCTTTTGAGAAAGTCCAGTCGCTCTGCAGATATTTTTTTCTCTATAAAAGTAACTCTTTGTTCGCCTATCGAACCAAACATATGTTTTCCTGCTAATGCCATAATGCTAAAAAATACTTAATTGATACATATAATCGTAAATCGGACTGTAAACACCTATAAATAGTACCCCAACAACGGCTAATATTAATCCGAGTTTCATGGTCAACTTGCTTTCAAAATAAGGTATGGGGTGATCACTTTTACGCAGGAACATTGCCCTGACCACAAGTAGGTAATAGTAAAGGGAAATCGTGACATTGACCACTGCGATAAATACCAGAAAATATAAACCCTGACTCGCAGCTGCTGTAAATAAAAAGAATTTACCAAAGAATCCGGCCACAGGTGGAATCCCCGCAAGGGAGAAAAGTGCCAGCATCATCACCAGACTAAGTTTAGGATTTGTTCCGTATAAGCCGTCATAATCATCCATATTCTCTTTTCCTGTTTGTGTCGAAATAGCTTGAATTACTCCAAATGCCGCCAGGTTGGTAAAGACATATATCGATACAAAATACACAACTGTTGAAATACCGAGTTGATCGTTTGAAAGAATCCCTAATAAAATGAACCCTGCCTGAGCAATCGATGAAAAAGCCAGAAATCTTTTCATATTCTGTTGACGTAAAGCAAATAAGTTTCCGATAAACATGGTAGCGATTGCAACAATATAGAGCATTCTAGAAGTGACCATCTCAAAGGGCTTCATCACAGTAAATAAAATAATCATCAGGATCAAGACTGCCGATCCTTTTGAGATGACAGAAAGATAGGATGTAACTCCAATAGGAGCACCCTCATAGACATCGGCCGTCCAAAAATGGAAGGGAACCAAGGAAATTTTAAAAGCCAGTCCTGAGAAGAAAAAGATAAATCCAACCAGACTTAAATTTGAATAGGTCAATAATTCACCAACTTCATTAAAGTAAATACTTCCTGTAGTCGCATAGATCAAAGACACACCAAATACCGAAGTTCCGGAGGCCAAAGCAGCAGACAATATAAACTTGATCCCGGCCTCTGCCGATACTCGTTTACTGGTTTCAAAGGCCACCAAAGCTGCGATTGGTAAAGCTGATAATTCAAGTCCTAAATAGAACATAAGAAAATCACCCGAAGAGATCATATAATACATTCCCAAAAGAGATGATAACATCAGTATAAAGAATTCGGTAGATTTATGTTGGGCGACTATTTCCTTTTTGATCCATTCTGCCGATTGCAGCAATATGATCAGCACTCCAATATTCAATACGTTTTTAAACAAATGAATCAGTTGACTTGTATGGAACATTCCTCCAAAAAGAGATCCTTCAGCCAGCGGTAGAAAACCGATCAAAGTATGTATACCAAACAGTCCAATAGCCAAATTAACAAGGGCTTTCTTATTGTCTATGAATATCTCTAAGATCACAAGAAGCAGGATGACTGCCAGCAGCACCAGCTCTTGTCTCATTAATAAAAATCCTCCTAAATCCATATACTTAAATTTTTCTTTCTTTAATCTATTTTCTTTTGCGAAGCAAATTGTCAGATGTACATCATTCGCTCTATAAAAGGGCTCAAACTCTCTCTGATCATATCACTTAACCAAATTGGTGTCATCCCCATAAAAACGATCGGGATCAACAATAATATCACTCCTACTCGCTCGTACCAGGTCGCTTTTTCCAATTCCATAAATTCATCATTTCTGATCGGCCCCATCAACATCATTCCCACTACTCTTAATACATAAACTGCTGTAACAACGATCGCTGAAACTGTAATGATGGTAGCCACACGATGAAACATATCAGGATGCTGAAAGGCACCCACAAAAATTTGCATTTCTGCCATAAAGCCACTAAAACCTGGTAAACCAAGTGAGGCTAGGCCCGCGATTACATACATGACAGAAATAAATGGAATCACTTTTAAAAGTCCACTCATTTTAGTCACATCTCGGGTATGCGTTCTTCCGTAGATCATTCCGATCAAGGCAAAGAAAAGTGCTGTCATAAACCCATGTGATAGTGATTGAAGTATCGCTCCATTCCAGGCTGTTTTGTTTAGCATCAGCAAGGCAAATAAAACCATTCCCAGGTGACTTACTGAGGAATATGCATTGATGTATTTTAAATCTGTTTGTTTGATCGCTGCCAAAGCACCATAGAACACTCCAATTACCGATAGCACAATAAAAAAGTTTGACCAAGTCATAGCTCCTTCAGGAAGTAAATACATGGCAACACGAAATACACCATAGCCTCCTAATTTCATCAATACCCCTGCATGAAGCATAGATACCGCTGTTGGTGCCGAAGCATGACCATCAGGTGACCAGGTATGAAATGGAAATAGTGCACCAAGTACCGCGAACCCTAAAAAAGTCAGTGGGAAAAATAAATTCTGAGCATCAACAGGTATGTTGACTTGTGCTATTTCCAATATATTGTATGTTAAAGCTCCTCCCTGCGCATTTGAATTAAAATAAATACCTAGAATACCAACCAATAATACAGCCGATGCTCCCATTAGCATTAAGGTTAGTTTCATAGCCGAATATTCCTTCGGACCAGAGCCCCAGATACCTATGAGCAGGAACATCGGGATTACCGCTATTTCATAAAAAAGGAACATGGTAAACAGATCAATTGAAATAAAGAATCCGAAAACTCCTGTTGCCAAAACGATCAGAGAAATAAAGAATTCTTTGTGCAGCTCTTCCATTTTCCAGGATATAAATACCCCGGCAAGCACCACAATAGAGGCCAGTACGATCATCGCCACAGAAATTCCGTCAACGCCAATCGTATAATGAATATTAAATTTTTCAAACCAAAGAAAGTCTTTGGTAAAAACCATGATCGAATCATCGACCTGTTTCTCCTTGTAATAGGCAAAGATCAAATTCAATGACATGGCAAACTGAACAAACATCCCAACTGCTGCAATTACTCTGGATTGCTTTAAATTTTTGGAAAAAATCAATACCAAAATGGTAATGACCGGTACGATAACAAATAAGCTTAGTATATCCATCTTGCAACTAAATAATCCATTTATAAATAAAAATCATCGCCAATACCACTGCTCCTGCAATAAAAGCAAAGGCGTAGTCCTGCATCCGTCCTGATTGAATTTTCTTGATCTTTTCGGAACCAGAAACCGTAGAATTACCAATAAGGTTCATGGTACCATCCACTATGTTCTTATCGAACCAGGCAAAAGGTGCCGAGATCCTTTTAAAAATAATCTCCTTTGTCACAAATAAATATAATTCATCAAAATAGAATTTATCAAAAGTCCAACGATATAGTGAACCAAGGGAAGCTGCAACCTTATCAGGAATACTGCTTGGTTTTTTGTAAAAGATAAAAGCCATCAGAATTCCTAATAGTCCAACGCTAACTGCAATAGCAGCCAAAGGATAATTCAAATGAGCCTCAAACGATTGATGATCAACGGTTACATAATCACTAAAATGAATATAACCTGCAACAGCACTCATAATCGCCAGAAATACCAAAGGAAAGGTCATTGAAATAGGCGATTCGTGCGGCGTGTGTTCATATTTGGTATCCTTGCCCCAGAATATCCCAAAATACAATCTGAACATATAGAAAGCAGTCAATCCTGCTACCACAACTCCTATCACATAGATCAACTTATTGTGCTCAAAGGCTGCAACAAGAATCTCATCCTTACTAAAGAATCCGGCAAAACCAGGAAAACCTGCAATTGACAATGCAGCGATCAAGAACGTGATATGGGTAATTGGCATATACTTTCTAAGGCCTCCCATATCTTGTAAATAATTACTGTGTATGGCGTGTATAATGGAACCTGCTCCAAGAAAAAGTAAGCCTTTGAACATGGCGTGTGTAAACAAATGAAACATGGAGGCCATATAACCCAGACCATCATGACCATAATAACCTGAAATACCTAGTGCCAGCATCATGTAACCAATCTGAGACATGGTTGAGAATGCCAATACTCGTTTAATATCATTTTGGGTCAGTGCTATAATGGCAGCAAAAAGTGCTGAAAATGCACCTACCCAGGCCACTATATTCAAAGCATAACCGTCTTCAACAAAATAGTATAATGGAAATAATCTCGCTACAAGATATACACCTGCCACGACCATGGTTGCTGCGTGAATCAAAGCTGATACGGGAGTTGGACCCTCCATGGCATCAGGTAGCCAGATATGTAATGGAAACATGGCTGATTTTCCGGCACCCCCCATAAATATTAATATGAGTCCCCAGGTGATGACTGATAAGCCCATAAATGAGGTTGAGGCCCAGTTGCTGATCACATTTCCTTCAAGATCATTTAAGGTGGCAAAATCATAAGACCCTCCGTAATAACCGATAATCAGAATACCGATCAAAAATCCAAGGTCTGCAAACCTGGTCACAATAAATGCTTTCTTTGCGGCGGCTACGGCAGAAGGTTTTGTATAATAATATCCGATTAGTAAAAACGAAGAGACACCAACCAATTCCCAAAAGATATAGATTTGAAAAAGGTTCACGGCCAATACCAGTCCCATCATGGAAAAAGTAAATAATGATAGAAAAGCAAAAAATTTAGTATAACCCGGATCACCTTTTATATAGCCTCGACTGTAAAGATGGACCATAAACGAAATGGTTGAGACAACAATCAGCATCATGACCGAGATCTGATCGATCATAACACCCATATCGATATAGAGTGTTTCAGTAAAAGTCATCCAGCGCCATTGCTCTGAGAATGTCTGGTAGATATCACCTACTTTTCCAACCACAAAGAAATATTGGTAAGCTGTATAATAGGATAGAACCAGGGTAATAAAAAGCCCTAAAGATCCAATCCAACCGGATACGGCAGGCTTGATGCTCTTGTAATTGATCCCCAGCAACAGAAATACTGCCAGAGGGATAAGTGGAATTAAAATTGTGTAGCTAAAATCCATAATTACATTATTTCTTGATTCAATATTTCATTGTTTCCGTGTCTTCTACTTCAACGGAGGTAATCAGTTTGTATAAATTGATCACGATTGCCACTGCCAGGGCTGTTTCTGCTGCTGCAACTGCTACAATAAAAACCGAAAAGAAAACGCCCTGCAATACATCGGGGTACAAATAGGTGTTGATCACAACAAAATTGATGGCTGATGCGTTGAGAATCAATTCGATCGACAACAACATAGTGATCAGATTTTTTCTTGTAAGAAATCCATAAATCCCAATAAAAAATATGATGGACGTCAAAGTCAAAATCTCATATATGCTTATTCCTTGTATCATCTGGTTTGATTTTACTGTTCTAATCTTTTTCCTTTCGCAATAATAATGGCACCGATCATAACGGCTACCAGCAATACACTGACAACTTCGAAAGGAAGTATAAATCCTCCTGCCTTGTAGCTCAGCATCCCAAGCCCTATATCATGTACCTCAATGCTGTTTCCCTTTTCAACTACATTAAATTCATAGGTGAAAATTGCGTATAAAGTCATGGCAAGACCCGAAAGGCTTAACAATGCGGCCAAGATTCGCTGTGATAATTTCGACACCTCGAGTCTTAACTCGATGTGGTGCACAAGCAATACAGAAAAAATGATCAAAACGATAACACCACCTGCATAAACAGCCAGTTGAATGGCCGCCATAAAGGAATAGTCAACCATAAAATAGATACCTGCAATTCCTATCAAGACGAATAAAAGGTAGATCACTGCTCTTAGCATTTTTCTACTCGATACAGCTTTAATCGCGAAAACGATCATGATCAAGGCGATAAGATAAAATACAATTCTTTCCATATGATTAATCTTCTATTCCTGCTTTTACCTTAGAGCCAGGTTGGTTCAATACTTTAGTTAGTGCGCTTCTGTCATAAACAGAATTTTCGTAATTCTGAGCCCATACAATAGCATCGGTCGGACAAGCTTCGATACATAAACCACACATGGTGCACATAGACAAATGGTAAATATGCTTGTCGATCATTTTTTTCTTTTTTCCTGTGTCAGGATCAACTTGTCTGTCCCAGACGATCTCAATTGTGCCGTTAGGGCATGCTATTTCACATTTCTGACATCCGGTACAATGGTGTTCATTATTGTCATCATGAGGCATTACAACTTCACCTCTAAACCGATCGAACATTTTTAAGGTATCTCTGTTATCGGGATATTGTTGTGTTATACTGCCCTTTCGTGCTCGAATAAAATAACCTCCGGTAACGCTCATTCCGGTAAACAAGGTTTTTATTCCGTTATATATATCTGAAAAGTAACTCATTATCGTTCTTTAATCATTTATTAAATTATCCAATTCAACCAAATTACAATTGCCATTAGTACGATATTTACCAAGTTTATTGGTAATAAATATTTCCATTCAAGGGTTAATAATTGGTCTACCCGCAATCTTGGGAAGGTCCATCTAAACCACATCATCAAAAAGATAATGATCAATACCTTTATCAAAAACCAAATAGATTCAGGAAACCATGCGATATTATCTGTGATTCCAAATGGAGATAACCATCCACCAAAAAATAATACGACAGCAATTGAAGCAATAATAAACATATTGATAAATTCAGCCAGAAAGAAATAAGCAAATTTCATCCCCGAATATTCTGTGTGAAAGCCTGCTCCTAATTCAGATTCTGCCTCTACCAAATCAAATGGTGCCCTATTAGTTTCTGCCGTTCCTGCTATCATAAAAATCATAAAGGCGATGATCGCAGGAATATGACCTTGAACGATCAACCAGCCACCAGTTCTTTGTACTTCAATAATTTCAGACAATTGCAAAGATCCTGTCAATAAAACCATGGTTAATATTGACAAACCAACAGATAACTCATAACTAATGGTTTGTAATCCGCTTCGCATGGCCCCTATCAAAGCAAATTTATTATTACTTGCCCATCCTCCTAATAAAATTCCTATCACACCAATTGAAGAGACTGCCAATAAAAAGAATACTCCAATATTGATATCAAAAGCTTGAAATTGTCTTGAAAAAGGAAAAACACTAATCGCAATTAGTGAGGAAACTATTACAAAATAAGGGGCTAAATTGAATAAGAAATTATCCACCTTTTCAGTACTTGTCAATTCTTTAGAAACCAGTTTTAAGGCATCTGCCATAGTTTGAAACATGCCACCAGGCCCTACTCTGTTTGGTCCTAACCTCAACTGAAACCATGCGGCTACTTTACGTTCTAACAATACTAAATACAATCCTGCGACTGCAAATAAGGTGAGATAAGCTACTGCAATTAAGACCCAAATTGTAACCGTCGCTGCACTTTCAGGCATAATCGAGTAAACCCAATCACTCATTGTTTTTGTTATGCTTAATGGTAAATTCATCATTAAAAAATTAGTCTAATTAGCGATCTATATCTGGTATTACAAAATCAAATGAAGCCATCGTAGCTACTAAATCGGCTATTTTACCTCCTTTTGAAATATGGTTTAAAACCGATAAATTCGAAAACCCGGGTGAACGGAATTTAAGCCTGTAAGGATTTTTAGTTCCTGTGCTGTTTATATAAACTCCTAATTCTCCTCTTGCTGTTTCAACACGCTGGTAAAATTCACCTTTTGGTAATTTAATTACGGCTTTTGTTGTCACTTTGGTTTCTCCTTCCGGGATATTATCAATCAATTGTTCAATAATTGACATTGACTCCCACATTTCCATTATTCTTACTTTATATCTCGCGTAGGTATCTCCTTCAGTAAATAATGCTTCTTTAAATTCAACTCGATCATAGGCGCTGTACGGATTGTGCACTCTCACATCACTTGAAAAACCGGACCCTCTGGCAACCGGACCTGATACGCCAAAAGAAATAGCATCTTCTTTTGTAAGAATTCCAACCCCCTTTGTTCTTTTTTCAAAAATTACATTTCCGGTTAGCAGCCTGTCGTATTCAGGAATTTTAGTTTTAAAATGCGCAATAAATTCTTTGGTTCGATTTACAAAATTCGGGTGAATATCAAACATGAGTCCACCGGGAATATTGTAATTCATGGTCAGTCTGGCACCACAGGTTTCTTCAAAAATATCGTTGATCATCTCGCGATCTCTGAACGCATAAAAGTAGGTAGTTAATGCGCCAAGGTCCATCCCCATAACACCCCACCATAAACAATGAGAAGCAATACGAGTAAGTTCGCCAATAATTGTACGGATCACTTTTACACGTTCAGGAACCTCTATTTCCAATCCTTTTTCTACCGCTAAGCAAACAGCCTCGTTATTTATATGAGAAGACAAATAATCCATCCTGTCTGTGAGGTGAACGATTTGCTGATAACTGTCTCTCTCGCACATTTTTTCTATCGAGCGATGTATATAACCTAGATCCGGCTCAACATTTTTGATTATTTCTCCATCGATGGTCAATAATAAACGTAACACACCATGAGCTGCAGGGTGTTGAGGACCCATATTAACGAAATATTCTTCCGTTTTAATTTTGGTTTTTATTTCTTGATTGGTCATATAAATCCTTATTTAACAATCATATTAGCTTCGTCTTCATAATCTTTTCTCAAGGGCC
>JAAESS010000083.1 GCA_024229195.1 Flavobacteriales bacterium
TCGGTCCTGTAATTTTTGTTGCCACAACCAGATCTTCTCTTTTTTGATCTTTTAACCAGGTTCCGATGTATCGTTCAGTGCTCCCTTGAGTTTCCTTCCTACCCGGGATGGAATACATTTCTGCCGTATCTATAAAATTGATACCTTGATCTACGGCATAATTCAATTGTTCATGGGCTTCCGGCTCTGTATTCTGTTGTCCATAGGTCATGGTGCCCAAACAGATTTTACTCACTTTTATATCGGTTTGAGGAATCGTAGTATATTTCATATGATGATTAAATGGGTATTATTTTTAATTATTGTACAAAAAAAAGGGTCTGAAATCTCACCTTGATTTCAGACCCTTAAATTTAATGATTTAATTTTACATATTTTAGTTTATGATGGCATCGATACCAGGTAAAGTTTTACCTTCAAGCATCTCAAGCATAGCACCACCACCGGTTGATACATAACTTACTTTGTCAGCAAATCCAAACTGTTTAACAGCTGCAACTGAGTCTCCTCCACCTACTAGTGAAAAAGCACCGTCAGCTGTGGCATCCGCAACAGCGTTACCTAACTCAATAGTACCTTTTGAAAAAGATTTCATTTCAAAAACACCTACAGGGCCATTCCAAAGAATAGTTTTTGACTGAGCGATCACATATGAAAAACCAACATTGGTTTTAGGACCGGCATCAAGACCTTCCCAACCATCCGGGATATGATGAATATCTACTACCTGAGTATTTGCGTCATTACTGAAGGCATCTGCCGCCACAACATCAACAGGTAAATGAACTTTAACTCCTTTTTCTTCTGCTTGTTTTAATATGCTCAGTGCAAGTTCTTGTTTGTCATCTTCGCAAATTGAATTTCCGATACTTCCACCTAAAGCTTTGATAAAAGTGAAACTCATTCCTCCACCTATGATGAGGTGGTCTATTTTATCAAGAATATTTTCAATCACAGTGATCTTTGATGATACTTTTGAACCCCCTAAAATCGCAGTAACAGGCTTTTCGCTTGAACCTAAAACTTTCTCAAGACTTTCTATTTCTTTGGCAAGTAATAAACCGAAACATTTATTTTCAGGGAAGAATTCAGCAATAATGGCTGTTGAGGCATGCGCCCTGTGCGCTGTCCCAAAAGCATCGTTGACATAAATATCTCCATTTTTCGATAATTTTTCAGCAAATTCTTTATCACCGGCTTTTTCTTCACTGTAAAATCGTAGATTTTCCAATAGCAATACTTCACCATTTTGCAAATCCGCAACGGCTTGATCTACCTCTTCACCAACACAATCAGCAACAAACTTTACCTGAACTCCGATGATATCACTCACTGTAGCAACTATATTTTTTAAAGAGAATTTCTCTTCCACTCCTTTTGGTCGTCCCAAGTGAGACATTAGTACAGCACTACCACCATCTTCTAATACTTTAAGAATAGTTGGCTTGGCAGCCTCAATTCTAGTTGCATCTGTTACCTTTAGTTCTTCATCAAGAGGTACGTTAAAATCTACTCTGATCAGCGCTTTTTTGTTTTCGAAATTAAAATCGTTTATTGTTTTCATCTGTTTGATTCAGTTATTTTTATTTTATCAGATGGAACATTTAACTCGATCGATATCCTATGGATTATTCGGTCATTAAAAATGTTTCATTTCCTTATAAAAGGATGACAAATATACTAAAAAGATGTGCTTTTATAACCCAATTATACGCAATAATTGGACTGAATTTTTAGGTATATGAAAATGGATAACTTTTGTTTGAAACCTGACAGATCAGATTATTTAATCTTTGATCACATTCAACTCTCCCCATTCTAAATTAAGGTCATTATATACCTGACCATCCATATCCTCATTTTCATCAAATCGTTGCGACTCAGCTATAGGGCTGGCAGTTGAATCAATCTTATTGATCAGAAAGACCTGACCAATATTAATATCTGAAATTTCATTGGGGTCGAAGGTATGTTTTTTGGTCAAATTGATCTTGGCGTCCCATCGGAACAATTGAGGGTACCATTTGTCTTTATATTTTTGATAACTGATCACAGTATTAAAAGTTGGATTCTGGATCTTAAGTCCAATCACAAACAAAATTGGTTTGACCATAAATGGAATACTGAACTTTCCTTTACGCTCAATTGATACAATGGCATAATCTTCTGAATTGATAAGGATTTTACCTTCATCCCTCATATGATCAATTGTTCTTTTGGCTTTAAAATTTATGGTGACCAGTCTTTCTCCATTTAAAGAAGTCTCGTCTCCAAAGCTGTATTCGTATTTTTTAAAATATTTTGGATTCAAATAATTATCTTTTTCATTGTTGATGTCCAGATCAATCACTGATTCTGGTCCACCGAAGTCCATATCCATATCACTGTCATACTCGTCTTCTTCAAACTCCTCACCCTTTCTTATGGCTTTCTTTTTCCTTTTAGCCTGTTTGGCTTCGAACCATTCTCTCATGAATTGAAATTGCTGTGGATTTTCTTCAGGTTTATAGAGTAATAATTGGTGTTGGTTCTTGGTCGAATCTCCTGCCTGGGAATAATAAGTCTTAAATACGGCTTCTTCTTTATTGATCACAGCATCGTTTTCAATAAACTTTTCTCTATAATAAGCGATACTTTGGTAATCTTCTTGCGGATAATTATCCGGAATCCTTTCCAAAGCCTTTTTGATATAATCGAGTGGATCTTTTTCCGACAGAATCACTTCATCAAGTACATTTGAGCTCGGGCTAAGGATTATTTCAAGTTCTCGATCAATATTGGCTAAAGGCACTTCATAACTATTAAAGCCAATAAAACTGATACTTAGGGTATCGGTTCTTTTTGATTTAGGAATATAAAAATCGAAGTCACCATTTTCATTACTGATGGTTCCTATCGGATGATTTTTTAATCGGATGGATGCAAAAGGCAAGGGCTCTTTGTCTTCACCATTTATGATTTTTCCTGTAATGACACTGTTGTCTTGGGCAGAGACATGAAATCCAATGGTCTGTAAGACAAGAAAAAATGCAAATAAAAGTTTAAATCGCATACAATATTTTTATCATTCGACGAATCAAAAGAGGGATTGTTACAAATCTATTGTTGCATTGTCAGTTAGATTTTGGAAATACTATTCTCTTTTGATCAACAGGAAATAATCATTATCCAGTTCGAGGTATCCCTGATCGTAGACATAATAGTACACATTGCCGGTTTTAGTTGTGTAAATTGAAGTAAACAATGAAAAGTCAAAATTATGACCATTTAAGGTGTTTCGCACAACTTTGGTCTTTCCTTTACTATTGAGTTCAGTAAGGGTTTTGTAGTTTTTCCTCAACCGATTATTTGTATTTCTGATCAGATTTTTACTGTCTTTATTTACCTTGTTATTATGTGCATTTCGACAATAGTCGCTGCAAAATTTCTTGTCACTTCTTCCTTGAATACGCTCTCCGCATTCCAAACATAATTTGGTTTCCATTGGTTTATTTTTTAGGATAAAAGAGTATAATGCCCATGTATGCAGAGCCATTTTCCGTCTTCTTTTACAAATATTCGTGTCGATTTACCCCTTGAGGTAAATGTTTTTCCTTCAGTGATTCCTCTATCGCTCCAATAATATACGATCCAGGCCGTATTACCATTTACGGTTATTCTAGGCTCAAGCATTTCTGTATGGATGTCCGATGAGTTTTCAATCCATGCACTGATTCCTTCAATTTCGGCTGTTTTTCCAATTCTTAATACAGAATCTGTTTCTCCGAATTGTGTAAAATCCGGATGTATATAACCGGCATAGCGTTTAATATCTTCTTTTTCAATGGCATCCCACATGTCGGTTAAAGTTTGTTTGATGGCTTCCTGGTCCTTTTCGACTGATGGATGATGCTCCTGACAACCATTAAAGGCTATAAGAAGAAAAATGAGGGTAAGTGTATGGATAAAGTAGGAGATTCTGTTTGTCATATGAAGTGGTGCATTAGGTCCGTGTTAATTGTGATCGTTTATTTGACTACAGGTAATTACTTATTGCCATTGTTTGTTTTTCTTTATTTATATAACTCTCTTTCTATTATGTCAATAACCTTTTTTATATGGTTTTCCATCTTTGGATACTGCTCTGAGATACTATTGTTTGTAACGGCAATATAATTAATAAGTATGTTTTCAAATTCAACTTCACCTAGCAAATGAATATTACTACTTTTAGATTTAGATAATTTGGGAAGTCCCAATCGTTCTTCTACTTCATTTTGGTCAATTATTACCCTTAAAGAACCCTTCTCTTTCATAAAATTCAAAGCCTGGTTGCGTAAATCTATCACCGCTTCCTCTTGACCTTGAACTTGAATAACAAGAGGCTCTAAGGCTATTAAGTATTTGCGAAGACTATCATTTAGGACGTTTTTCAAATTGCCAGAATTTTTAAGATCAGAAAGGGCACTATTTTCATACTTAATCCTATGCACGTTCGCAATTATGTCGAACAACGATTCTGCA
>JAAESS010000084.1 GCA_024229195.1 Flavobacteriales bacterium
CTCGTTTTTGAGCGGATACTGCTGCTTCAATCATGGCAGTTGTTTTACCTGTATCTGAATGTCCTCTAAGTAATACAATATGACCTTGAGGAATACCTGGTACTGATGTTATTTCTTGGTAGGCATCTGAAAGTGGAATCCAAGTTTGTTCTTTAAATTTTGCTTTTGAAGATAGTCCTTTTTTATTTTTAAAGCTGTCTAAATTAAAACTTGCTTTAATTTCTGAGGAGACTGCCTCCGATAGCGATTTTTTCTTTCTTGCCATATAACTTTATTTAAAACGGTAAATCGTCTGTTTTCTTATCATCACTAAACAAATCATCAAATTGATCTGCTTTTGATTTTTTAACTGTTTTTGTTGTAGTGTCTAATGAATAATTAGATTTTTTTTCATCACTATCAAATGAAACTGCAGGTTCAGATATAATTGAATCTTCTTCCTCTTCTCCTTCAGGTGCTAACCATTCTTGGAGTGCTTCTTTCATTTCATCGTAAGTAAGAGGTTTAAATACTTTCATAGGATCAGCTTGTTCCTCAAGTAATTTTTCTACTACAGCTTCATCAGCTGAAAGTGGAGTAACTTTTAATGAAGGTCCAATTGATGTTTTATTGTAAGGTGTTCCTGTAACTTCAGGTCCTACAGTAGTCAATTTAATATCTCTACCTCCTACAATATCAGTATAATCACCAATTTCCTCATCAGCAGCCATATTCAAGAATTCTTGATATACTTCCTTACCAAATTGCCACAATTTAACTCCTTCGTCTTCTTGACCTCTAACAATAATAGGAGCAAAAGTACGAACTTTAGCATCTAGCTTTTTAGCTAATCTCCAATTTTCTTTGTCATTAGTATTGCGAAGTTTTTTTGCAAATTCCATAATTGGATCTTTCTCACCCCAATTTGC
>JAAESS010000085.1 GCA_024229195.1 Flavobacteriales bacterium
AAATTATTTCGTGTAGATTTTGAATACAGAGGAAGTTATCGAGATGCTCCTAATGCCACAAACTTTGCGGTAAAAGTTGGTTTCGGATTTTATTTTTAGAAGTCCATATACCAATTGAACAAGCTTGATTTTAATCCGATGGTAAACCAAGTTGTATTGTTTTCTGAAATAACATTTCCAGAGGTGTCAGGTGAAAAATTTCTAAAGGTTACTCCTCCAAAAATTTGAAGGTTGGTAGCAGGATTCAAAACATAACCACCTTGAAAATCAGCAATAAAAATATTGGTAGAATTTCCTTGACCCACATCGTTCCCGGTGTCAGAAACCCGATCGTCATATGAACGCCAAATGTCTCCTCCATAACTAACATCTGAACCTTCAAAATCAAAACCCTTTTTTCCGGCAATTAATTTTCCGGTACCAAACCAGCGGTCTTTCGAATACCTGGCAATTCCGATTACTTCATAGAAATTCCCACCCCATAAATGTGCAATAGGCTGGTTATAATGTCCTGCGTTTAATTTTACATCCTTTGAGGAATATGTATATGGTCTTACCCAGTTAAATTCTCCCTGTAACATCAAGCCATCAACTTTAAAAGCATTATAATATTTGGCACCCAATTGGAAAGCAAATTTGTTACCCCAATAGCCGGTACTATCAAATACCCTGCTGGTCGTCAATTCATCGATCAAAAATTGGGTATAGATACTTACATTATCTTTGATGCGATATTTCATATTTAGCCCAATAGTTGCATTTCCAGATCTTGAGCCTCTGTTAAACTCCACAGACCTGTAAAAAATAATTGGATTGAAGAATGATATGTCAAATCCATTTGGACTACTTTCCTGATTCGTAATAACAGATTCAAATAAGCCAATATTAAATCTTTTTGTCACGTTCCAGCTTAGGTGATGCATGGCCACATATTTTCTTAAATTTGAGTTGTTTGTAACTGCCTCGGGTCTTACATCATCCATCCACATCCATAAATTGGTATATTTTATTTTCCAGAAAGTGGTGCTTATCTTTAAAAAGGGATAGGGGGAGGCCACATCCGACAGAAAAAATGAACGATAACCATCTCCGATAAAATTCTTTCCATTTCCAAACTGAAAATTAAAAAATTTATTAGGGGTGTAACTCAAATAAGCTTCTGCTACCGGATAGTCAAAAGCATCTTCTTTAAAATCTTTAGCGCGACCTCTACCGGGAACAACAACAACACTCTCAGGTGGTTTTCTTAGGCGTGCATAATCATTCACATATTCTGCAAACCTTCCCTGACTCTCATAAAAAGAAGTGGAAAAACTAAACTTTTTACCTAGAGAGCCCTGAATTTGAAGACCTCTGGTGTTGTTATAGGTATAATCCACATCAGAGTTATCTTTTCCTATTTGAAGGTCAAATACCGGATTTAGTGTAAACCAGAAATTCTCACCTTTTACCAGGACCAGATGTTCATTATGTAATTTTCTACCACCCCAGGTTTCTCTGTTTTTTAATAAGCTCGTTCTTTTAGCTTCTAAATCAATATAAGGTTTTACCTCATTGAACAGGTATGGTTTTGAGGCCGTATGGGTGTTTTCATCTTTATTCAAATGGTAAATAATATCATCGTATTCCTGATGTACGAATGGTATATTCAATTCACTTTGAAATTCTGGAAACAGCGTATTTTTGTTATCTAAAATTTTCTCTTCAATCTCTTTTTTGTCTTCAACTACAACAACCTCTTTGATATTATCTGCAAGTGGAATAGCAATTGGAAATTGATAACGCTCATCGATAGCCCTTCCGTTATAGGTGGAAGGTTCAATGACGGGTAAGGTTTGAAATACTCTTTTAACTTCTTCTTCCAATTCCGGGTACATAGAGTTCACATAAAGTACTTCAAATTCTCCTTCTTTGGTAACTAAAAAAACAACCTTTATGGTCCCTTTGTAACCTTCATTGACCGCAATCTCCGGGACCTTAAATTCCTTCAGTACATCTGCTTTTAAATTGTCATTAAAACAGTTGTTAAGTTCATCAAGTTGACTTTCTTCACAGCCTTTATAAACAGGTGGTTTAGATATTTGAGCCTTGATTGAAAGAGAGACAAATAAGACGAGGCAAAGAGATATAAATATTTTTTTCATTTGAATGCGATACAATTGATGATCTTAAGTTCTGACTTGACTTAATAAACGATGCAAATCTAATTTATTTTATGAACAAGGTTATTTTTTAATTCATATTTTTCATTACTTTCCGGACAAACGGCTTCACCCTGTTCATTAAAATTCAATCGATGACCAAATTCACTGATCCAGCCAATTTGTTTTGATGGATTACCCACTACTAATGCATAAGGTTTCACCTCCTTAACGACAACTGCACCTGCTCCGATAAATGAGAACGCACCGATATCATTACCACAAACAATCGTAGCATTGGCTCCAATGCTGGCGCCTTTTCTGACAGTGGTTTTCATATATTCATTTTTTCTGTTTACGGCACTTCTGGGATTGATCACATTGGTAAAAACCATACTAGGCCCAAGAAAAACATCATCCTCGCAATTGACACCTGTGTAAATAGATACGTTGTTCTGGACTTTAACGTTCTTCCCTAAATGTACATCCGGAGAAATGACAACATTTTGTCCAACATTACAATTTTCACCCAAACTGCAGTTGGCCATTATATGACTAAAATGCCATATTTTAGTTCCTTTACCAATAAGGCAGGGTTCATCAATTACAGCTGTTTCATGGGCAAAATATTCTTGATTTTTCATAAAAATGGATATTTTATTTTTTTTCGAACTAAACTAGACTTTTGTCGGATGCCAGGTTGTTTTTATTTCCAATGTCTTTTCAATAAAATAAGGAGATTGACCGTATGCTCCTGACCAATCCTTCTTTTTGTAAAGCACAACACGTTTGATGTTATTACTGGCAAGTTCACTTATAAGCTTAATTTGATCGGCATCACTCCCGCAATAAGCGATTGCATTCACATCCATATGGGAGGCCATATGAGGGATCAATTCATCTCTTTCACCGGTAAGTATATTTACAACTCCCCCGGGTACATCAGATGAATTTAGTACTTCAGCAAATGAAATTGCAGTCAGAGAAAATTTTCGACTGGCCAACACAATTGAAGTATTTCCTCCAACAATGATGGGTGCGATTACTGATACCAGACCCAAAAGACCTTGTTCTTCGGGAGCAATTACCGAGACTACTCCCATAGGTTCGGGAGCCGAAAAATTAAAATGAGCACTTGAAACCGGATTTACGGCACTAAATATTTGCTGGTACTTGTCGCTCCAACCTGCGTAATAGACCAATCTGTCAATACTAGTCTCGACTTCTTTTCTTGCTTGACTTTTTGTTGACCCTTGAAGTACCAGTTCTGTAATAAATTGGTCTTTTCTTCCTTCCAGCATTTCTGCTATCCGGTAAAGAATCTGGCCCTTATTCATAGCTGTTGCACCAGCCCACGGACCTTGTGCTTTTCTGGCAATGACCATAGCATTTCTAAAATCTTTTCTTGAGGCCAGGCACATGTTAGCAAGAAGTTTACCTTTCTTATCCTTGACAGAAAAATACCTGCCAGACTCGGTTCGTGGAAATTTACCTCCAATGTATAGTTTGTATGTTTTTTGGATATCTATTCTACTCATGGTTATTGAAATTTAACATAGGATTTTAGACCGTGAAGGCCACCTTCTCTACCAAACCCACTTTCTTTATAACCACCAAAAGGAGATGTGGCATCAAATTTATTGTAAGTATTTGCCCAGACGACGCCTGCTTTTAATTTTTGAGTAAGGTAAAATATCTTTGAGCCTTTTTCTGTCCAGACTCCGGCTGATAAACCAAATGGTGTATTATTTGCTTTATCAATCACCTCATCAATCGTTCTGAATGTCTGAATCGCGAGTACAGGTCCAAAAATTTCTTCCTGCACAATTCGATGCGATTGGGATACATTTATAAACAGGGTAGGTCGGCACCAATTACCAATTTTAGGAGTTGGACCATCGGGTTGATAGATCTCGCCACCTTCTTCAATACCAATTTTGATATATTCCTGAATCGTTTGTAATTGCTTTTCAGAGTTGATAGCTCCAATATCTGTGTTCTTATCCAAGGGGTCACCGATCACTAATGAATTTATTCTATTCTTTAGTTTCTCAATAACAAGCGTTGCAACTGATTCCTGCACGAGAAGTCTGGATCCGGCGCAACATACATGACCCTGATTAAAGAATATGGCGTTGATGATTCCCTCAACTGCCTGGTCTATGGCTGCATCTTCAAAAATGATATTGGCACCTTTTCCACCAAGTTCAAGTGTTAATTTTTTATTGGTTCCTGCAATTGCCTTTTGAATATATTTACCCACTCCTGTAGAGCCTGTAAAGGCTATTTTGTTCACTTTAGGATGTTCCACAATTGCTGCTCCCGTTGCACCCGCACCAGTAACAATATTTACCACACCTTTTGGAAGGCCACTTTCTTTGATGATCTCTGCTAGTTTAAGAGCGGTTAATGGCGTAGTTTCAGCAGGTTTAAGAACCACTGTATTTCCAGTTGCCAAGGCTGGTGCTATTTTCCAGGCTGCCATTAACAATGGAAAATTCCATGGAATGATCTGTCCTGCAACCCCCAATGGCTTTACTTCTCGATTCGGAAAAGCATAAGATAATTTATCTGCCCAGCCTGCATAATAGAAAAAGTGACTTGCAGCCAACGGAATATCAATGTCTCTGGATTCTCTGATCGGCTTACCTCCGTCGAGACTTTCAATAACTGCAAATTCTCTTGCCCGTTCTTGTATCAGTCTTGCGATCCTAAAAATGAATTTTCCTCTTTCCTTTCCAGGAAGGGCAGCCCACTTTTTAAAAGCTTTATCCGCTGAATTAACCGCTTTGTCCACATCTGTCGCGGAAGCTTCTGCTATTTTAGAAATAACCTGATGATTGGCAGGATTTACGGTTTCAAAATATTCTCCATTGTCAGGAGCTATAAATTCTCCGTTGATAAAGAGTTCATATTGTTTTTTTATTTGAATATGATCAGTGCTTTCAGGAGCAGCCTCATAGCTCCAGGATGCAACAAATGCATTTTTGTTTGATGGTTTTGTCATAAGACTAGTCTTTTGAAAAATAATTAGCAGATTGGTAATACCCGGTTTTGGATTTAACCAATTGCATCAATATATCATTTGCTAAACTACTTGCTCCAAATCTGAAGTAAGTGCTGTTCATCCATTGTTCTCCTAATACTTCATTGAGCATGACGAGGTATTGCAATGCTATTTTCGATGTTGAAATACCACCCGCAGGTTTCATCCCGATAATTTTACCGGTTTTTAAGTAGAAGTCTTTGATTGCATCCAACATGACATAAGTGACCGGCATGGTAGCGGCGGGCTGAATTTTACCCGTTGAGGTTTTAATAAAATCGGCTCCGGCATACATCGCTATTTCACTGGCTTTTCTTACATTATCCAAAGTGTCCAATTCTCCTGTTTCCAGGATTACTTTCAAATGAGCTTCGCCGCAGGCTTCTTTAATCGATGCAATCTCATCATAGACAAAATTATATTCCCCGGCCAAAAATTCTCCTCTCGATATCACCATATCTATTTCATCAGCTCCCTGTTCAACTGCAAATTGTGTGTCTAAAATTTTGGTATTTCTGCTAGACTGTCCGCTAGGAAAAGCAGTCGCTACAGATGCTACCTGAATATCAGATCCTGCTAAGGCTTTCTTTGCGATTTTTACGTAGGTTGGGTATACGCAGACGGCTGCAACGTTGGGTATATCATCTAATTGCTCATGGAGATGCAATGCTTTGTAGCACAACTGCTTTACTTTTCCGGGTGTGTCTTTTCCTTCAAGAGTTGTAAGATCAATCATGCTGAGGGCCAGTTTCAATCCTTCAACTTTAGAAGATTTTTTTATACTTCTTTTACAAAATCTATCCACACGCTCCAAGACGCCTACAGTATCATAAGCAGGTAAATTATTGAGATTTGGAATCATTTATTCATATTAAAAAGTCAAATTTACAAATTAAATATGGATAAGTTTATATAAAGAATGGGTGCCTTAAAAAGGGATATTATCTGATCAAAAAATCATAAAATAGAGTATTTAAATATCAATAGAAAATACTCGTAATGATTGGGCAAATGATCGATAAATTTATTCTTCAATCTCGAAAAAATCAGATTTTTGAATCATTCAAGTACTTGAAGCGTAATCGGTAAGGTATAAGAAACTCCAACAGGTTTTGTTCTTTGTCTTCCAGGCGTCATTTGAGGGAGTAACTCAACTACCCTTATGGCCTCTTTTTCAAGTCGGGTATGCGGCCCGCGGGCCCTGATATTAACTATTTTACCTGTCTTGTCTATTTTGAACTGAACATAAACTTTTTTCTTACCAACGGTAAGGCCTAGTTCCTGAGCGAGTTCAGTATTAAAATTTTTGAGCACATGTCTATTTATTTTGTCTTGTAAGCACTGCTTTAATTCGTCTTTACTACCCCTACATCCGGGAAAAACAGGAGCTTCTTCAATGATGGCAAAGGGAATGTCTTTTTCGAAATCCTCCTCCTCAATAATTTCTTCGATATCTTCATATTCCTGGACTTCAACAAATTCTGTTTCATCTGTCTCGGTTGATTCCAAAACAGTTTCTATAATGTTTTCGTCATTGGTGACAATCTTAATTCTTTCAGGAGCAGGTGGAGGCGGGGGTGGTTTTACTACAAGAATTCTCTGGGTAATTGGAATTTCTATGAATTCCTCAGATTGGATGGATACCTCTTGAAAATCGCTAATATTTCGATCAACGGTCTTCCACTCAAGTGCTATGTAAATTAAAGATAGAGACAGTATCAAGCCAAGCTGAAAGAAAAGTTTTCGATGAGGGGATAACCTGGCCTTTTTACTTTTTTTGACTAACATACGCTGAGGAATTGACTAAGATGTTCTAAGTTAAAGAATTAGGCTCTATTAAAATATGACGAATATCATGTTTTAACCTGACTGATCTGATAAGTAATTCAAATTGATATTTATTTTCGATTCAAAAAATTTGGACAAAAAAAAACCACCTAACATT
>JAAESS010000086.1 GCA_024229195.1 Flavobacteriales bacterium
CAGAAGTGGATTCAATCACTTTAACTAAATTAGATGGTACAGCAAAAGGAGGAGTAGTTATTGGTATTTCTGATCAATTCCAGATTCCAGTACGCTATATTGGAGTTGGAGAAGGAATGGATGATTTACAACCGTTTAATAAAGGTGAATTTGTAGAATCTCTTTTTAACTAATGCGCACAAAGTCACTCAAAAAGAATAAAATCAATATAATCACATTAGGATGTTCCAAGAATGTTTATGATTCTGAGGTGTTAATGGGGCAATTGTCTGCAAACAAGTTGGCTGTAGAACATGAATCAGAGAAAAAGGATGCGAATATTGTTGTGGTAAATACTTGCGGATTTATTGATAATGCAAAGGAAGAATCAATCAATACAATTCTTGAACAAGTAGAAAGAAAAGAAGCAGGGGAAATTGATAAATTGTATGTAATGGGTTGCCTTTCTGAACGCTACAAACCTGATTTAGAAAGAGATATTCTAAATGTTGATCAATATTTTGGCACAACAGATTTACCAATCTTGCTAAAAGCACTTGGTGCTGATTATAAACATGAATTAGTAGGAGAAAGATTGACAACAACTCCAAAGCATTATGCTTATTTAAAGATTGCTGAGGGTTGCGATAGACCATGTTCTTTTTGTGCAATTCCCCTAATGAGAGGAAAGCATAAATCTACACCAATTGAGCAATTGATAAAAGAAGCTCAGGGTCTTGCAAAGAAGGGGGTGAAGGAATTGATTCTGATTGCACAGGATTTAACCTTTTATGGATTTGATATCTATAAAAAAAGAAGGTTGGCTGATTTGCTTATTGAACTTTCTAAAGTAAAAGGGATAGAATGGATTCGTTTGCATTATGCTTTTCCTACAGGATTTCCTGAGGATGTTTTAGATGTGATAAGAGATAATGA
>JAAESS010000087.1 GCA_024229195.1 Flavobacteriales bacterium
AAAAATATCAGATCATTTTCCGAACTAGTTTGAATGTCACAGTAAAACAATCATTGAGAGAGGCTTTTTTATTAAATGACAACGGGCTCAGAGGACACTTCAAAACTTTGTACTGCACCATTCTTTTATAGGCAGTGGGAAGTTATAAGAGATCCATCGAGATTCATAAATTCCTTGATCGAAATTTACTAACTAAGCGGTACCCCAAACTTAATACCGATCAAATGTATCCTGTGGATATGGTCCCTTATTGTAACAGATTGGCAAAGAAAATGGATACGTACCCTTCCTTGAAAAAATTAAAATCGGTGAGGAGGTGGATCAAGGTCTCATTGTCTCCATTTTCAACCATGCACTATAATGACGAAGACTTTGATGCCGATTATATAGACGAGCAGAGGGTATATTCACCATTAATAATCACTGCTCTTCTTGTTTTGATTAAATTTTTTGATATTCCTTATACCAAAATAAAGAATATTACTGCCTCGGGAAACAAAAACGATTAACTGATCGTTTTCTCTGGGATATATAGTTGATACATTTGTATTTTTTTGTTGGTTAAAGCGTTGCGTAAGATTTATCCTTTTAGGAA
>JAAESS010000088.1 GCA_024229195.1 Flavobacteriales bacterium
ATAAAGGCTGCTAGCAATTCAAGTGATGGTTTATGGTGGTATAGGTTGGTATCATTACTCATTAGACTATTGGTCATCAATAACTTGTACATCAAATTATTGAAATGAATGCAAGGAAAAGGACCCACGTTAAGTACTTGGGGAAATAATAAAGAGAATTTTGTTTTCAAGATGGATTCCATGGGAAATGTTCTTTGGGCAATTGCTGGAGGTGATCTATCAGGGGGATGTTGTGATGATAGAGCATTAGGGATGCATGTTACACCTGGAGGAGATGTTTTTATTACTGGGACTTTTTGGAGTTCTTATAATCTTGGGCCTTTAAGTGTATCTGGGGCCCAGCAAAATAGTCATGATAATTCATTGTTAGCTAAAATAGATAAGAATGGAAATCCCGTTTGGGTAATTGGTTTTGGTTCTGATAATACTTCAGGTGGTTGTCCTTATCCTATTTATGATGCAGATGATCATTCTTATGATGTAAAAGTAGATAAAGATGGATTTATTTATGTTACTGGCTTTTTCTCTGGATATAGTGCTGAATTTGACGCTTTGTCAGTTTCTAATCCTGATTGGGGAAGCACATGTAACCCTATGGGGTACATTGGTAAATTAGATGCAAATGGGAATTGGCTTTGGGTAGATAAATTTGATGGAATTAAGGATGATAGAGGTTCTCGTGATAACAGATTAGCAATAGATCAATTCTCAAATATTTATGTAGTAGGTGGTTTTCAAGGATCAGGTAATTATGGGCCATATTCTATCAATTCAAATGGAGAATGGGATGCTTTTATCTTTAAAATGGATAAAAATGGAAACTGGCTTTGGGTAAAAAATGTAGGAAGTAACAAAACAGATAGAGCAGATGGTATTGCTATTGATGTATGTGATGACATTTATATTACTGGAGAATATCGTAATCCTATGGTATTTCCAGGTGCAAATGCATCAAACGGAACTGATACGCTTAGTCATAAACAGAAAAGAGATGTATTTGTTGCTAAAATAAATGCTAATGGAGATTGGCAATGGGCCAAAAGAGCAAGAAGTTCAGGAACAGACAAGCCATATCAAATGTCTGTAGATGCAAATAAACAAGTGTTTATAGGTGGTACTGCTAAAGGGGAAATGACTTTTACAAATGGATTGGTTGTTACCCCTCAAATTCCTGGTGATACTACTGCTTCTGCTTGGGTCGCTCAATTGGATGGATCTACAAACACTGGAGATTGGGTTTGGGCAAAAATGGCTGGATGCGATACGG
>JAAESS010000089.1 GCA_024229195.1 Flavobacteriales bacterium
ATAGGCATTACCGATCACATCCAGCGATCCAACACGGCTTGGACGAAGGTTGAGCGTTGGCTTACCAAAGTCTTCTAACAAATGGCGCAGAATGTCATTCTTTTGTTTTTCATCGCCCAATTTGTCAGTATTGAAACTGATGTCCTGAAACACATTTTTGAGTTTTGTGCCGTTCGCTTCTTCAATCGCATGTAACGCTAAATCAATACGTGAACCGTTTTTCGGTTCAAAACGTTGCTCGTACAAATCCCAAAACGAACTGCCTTTCGGAATTTTGAATGACTGACTTGCCAGCATCGCCTCAATCATCGCATCGTTGCCCGCAAACTGGGCGGTCAGTTCGTCCACTTTGTCTTGATGCACATCAGAGATGTATTTTAAGAACAACATGGTCAGAATGAAATCTTTGTAAATTGACGGGTCTACCGTGCCTCGGAAGGTATCACAAGCTGACCAAACAGCTTTGTTGACTTGATCTTGAAAGAGCGGGTCTTGGTTAATTGGGCTTTGATCTTTATTGATAGAAATCGGCATTTTTGTTACTCATTTGAATGCGATGATAAAGGGGGTAGCAAATCCGTGATTATGCCATCAAATAGCCGCTGACGATGCTTAATAACTTAAGAAAAATCGCCTGCTCACGGATGCTGGCATTATACAGTTTGGCAATGGTTTGCTGTGTCTCGATGTCTGGCAGGGCAATTGCTTGTAGGGGGAACACAATTTAGAACAAGCATCATCAAACTGCCCAGCAATATAATAGCCAAGGATGAAGAAAAATTTATTGGTATTTCAGAACCAATTGAAGGGAGCTTATTCCTCATGTATCACTGGCTCATGGTGCTTATTACTCTATACGGGTAATTTCATGCCGATTTAAACAAGCAAGAAATAAATATTGACATACATAAGGGATACTGTATTATTGCCGCCAGCTCGATTTCAGAGTTATTGAATTAATTTTAGAAAAGTAAAACCTCAGATTCATCTTCCTCACCGTTTTTGTTTTCAGTTGTTTCCCTTCACATAATTATCAAATAATTCTTATTTCAGAACGTCGTACTTCACGGCAAATTTATTTTTTCAAAAAAAAGGTACACATATGTCTAATTCAAATACTGGTACAGTAAAATGGTTTAATGAAGGTAAAGGTTTTGGATTTATCACGCCGGATAATGGTGGTGATGATTTATTCGTTCATTTTCAAGCTATTAAATGTGATGGTTATAAAACCTTATTGGAAGGGCAAAAAGTATCTTTCAATATTGAATCTGGGTCAAAGGGACTTCAAGCAGCTAACGTCACGCCTTTGTAATTTATTTTAGATACCCGAGTTTCCTCAGAATAAAGCTCAAGATGTGATTGATTTATCATTGTTCAATAACAAAAAATCTTTCCGTCTTGATATAGATATTTTTATACTTAGTTACATTAAGCTGACATTCCGCACATAAAAAAACAATTTATTTTTTGTACAAATTGAGTGATTTTCAATCAATTTTCATGCTTGGTTTTTCGCGAATTTTTAAATCAATAAGAAAAAATAGGATTTTTTATAGTTTATTTAAAATCACGATGTCATGTGCGGAGCGAGGGATTAAGTAGATTACAGGTATTATTTAATATAATACTTTCACAAATTCACCAAATAATGGTGAATATATAAAATGGATATATATTATTAATTATTGGTATTTAGAAGCAAAAGAATTCGGATTAATTTCACAAACTACTGGATATATAAAATGGTTTAACAAAAAAAAAGGATTTGGTTTAATTTCTCAGGAAAATGAATCCAAAGACCTATCTTTTCATGTTAGTTCCTCAGTATGTAAAGACGTATGTGAATTTTTTAAAGGTGAAAAAATCAC
>JAAESS010000090.1 GCA_024229195.1 Flavobacteriales bacterium
TCATAGCCGAAAGTATCCGGATTAGTAAAGTGATTTCTGGAACATGGCTAAGTTTATTGTTGATAATTATAGTTTGTACTGTTACCTATATTACAGACATTTTTGTACTAAACGACTATGTAAAGGTTCCTAGTTTGGTTCCTGTTATTTTAGGTCCTGCTTTGGCTTTTTTTATTGGTTTTAATAATAATCAAGCCTATGATCGATGGTGGGAGGCAAGAAAAATATGGGGTGCTCTGGTTAATGATTCTCGGTCGTGGGCAAGACAAATGATGCATTATACTTCTGCTAATACTGCTGAAGAAATTAATGAATTGCGAAAACTAAGGCGCAGAACTATTTACCGCCATATCGCTTTTCTTTATGCTCTAAAAGAAAATTTAAGAGGTTCTACCGAGCATAGTTATCAGAAATTTTTAAAACCTAAAGAATATGAGCAGGTAAACTTAATGTCAAATATTCACAATGCTATTCTTAATGAGCAATCCAATGACCTAGAATTTATGTCAAAAAGACAGTGGATTGACGGATTTAGATTTGTGGAAATGAACAAGACCTTGACCAACTTTTGTGACCAAATGGGAATGTCTGAGAAAATTAAAAATACAGTTTTCCCTTCTACTTATATTTTTTATACCAGAGTTTTTATTTGGTTTTTAATCGTAAGCATGACTTTTGTTACCGCAGATTTAGTAGATTTTTGGTCGATTCCAATTGGTGTATTTGTGGGATATGTTTTTCTCGTTACACATAAAGTTGGTTTATCCATTTTAAATCCATTTGAGCCCACTGTTTCCGGCATTTCTCTAGATCAGATCACAAGAATTATTGAAATTGACTTGTTAGAAACCTTAGGTGAAAAAGAAATTCCAAAACCAATTCAACCTATTAGCAAAGAATATATCATGTAATTTTATCATAAATTATGAAAGAAAAACCATTAAACTCATTTAAAATTTCCCGCTTTATAAATGAAGAAGCTTATGGCGGTATTTTACTCATTATTGCTACGATCATTGCATTAATATGGGCAAATTCATCATTTTACGAGTCATACCATCATATTTGGCATGAATATAAAGTTGGTATTATTTGGGGCGATATAGACTTAGTGGCTTCTTTGCATCATTGGATCAATGACGGTTTAATGGCCTTATTCTTTTTTGTTGTTGGTCTAGAGATCAAACGAGAAATTATGGGAGGCGAACTGTCGTCTTTGAAAAAAGCTTCTCTACCCATCGCAGCAGCTGTCGGAGGAATGTTATTACCAGCGGTCTTTTATGCTATTGTTGTCATCAACTATCCCGAATATATCAACGGCTGGGGTATTCCAATGGCAACTGATATTGCTTTTGCTCTTGGACTCCTTGCACTTTTGGGTAGTCGGGTCCCTCTGAATTTGAAAATTTTCTTGACAGCTCTCGCCATAGCCGATGATCTCGGCGCAGTGATGGTTATTGCGGTATTTTATACAGAATCAATTGATTATAACGAATTACTTTATGCAGGAATATGTTTGGCGATTATGATTATTGCTAATTTTGCCGGGGTTAGACGAACTGTTTTTTACGCAATCATTGGTTTTGCAGGTGTCTGGATCGCCTTTGTTTATTCAGGTGTTCACGCTACCATAGCAGGAGTTCTAATCGCTTTGACCATTCCAGCCAGAACAAAGATAGGAGAAACGGATTATATCAATAAACTGACCCTGTTTCTTGATAAATTCAAATTAGAAAAGCCGGATGAAAAAAGTACATTACTGACAAAAAAACAGGTACACGTAATTTCCGACATTGAAAATCTAAATAAAAAAGCACATACTCCATTGCAAAAATTAGAGCATGCCCTGCATCCGGTTACGGCATACTTTATTTTACCTGTTTTCGCTTTAAGTAATGCAGGTGTTCATATTGATGGTAATATTACTGACCTCTTAGTTCATCCTATCTCATTAGGAATAATTGCCGGGCTTGTTCTGGGTAAATGGATAGGCATTAGCCTATTATCATGGCTTGTAGTAAAGCTCAAATTTGCCTCCTTGCCAGAAGGAGTGAACTGGAATCAAATTCGAGGAGTAGCCTTTTTGGCAGGTATTGGATTTACAATGTCAATGTTTATTTCAGACCTCGCTTTTAAAGATGAGGAGTTTAAACAAATTGCCAAAGTGGGTATAATGGCAGCTTCAGTCATATCGGCAATTATTGGAATGGTTTGGTTAAGCATGACTTCATCAAAAAACGACTAAACTTATATTTCAAATTCTCATTTTATGGACCCACTTTGGATCATTTTTGCATTTGGATTCGGTTTTACCGTAAAACAAATTGGTCTTCCACCATTAGTCGGATTTTTAATGGCTGGATTCGCTTTGAACCTTTTTGGTGTGGAAAATAGTGAAACCCTGACTCAGATTGCTGATTTCGGAATTTTATTGCTCTTATTTACCATCGGTTTGAAACTCAAAATCAGAAACTTACTAAAACCGGAAATATGGGCAGCGTCTTCGTTGCATATGCTGATCACTACTTTATTTTTCGGATTGCTAATTCTACTATTTAGCTTTTTTAGCTTTTCAAAATTTACAAATTTAAGTCTTCAAACCTCTTTCTTGATTGCCTTTGCACTCAGTTTTTCAAGTACAATTTTTGCTGTCAAAATTCTGGAAGAGACAGGAAGTATGAAAAGTAAACACGGAAGAATAGCTATAGGTATTTTGGTTGTTCAAGATATCTTTGCCGTAATCTTTCTGACCCTTAGTTCGGGTAAAACTCCTACTGTATGGGCATTTGCCTTACTCCTTTTACTTTTTGTTCCTATGTTAATCAAGAACCGAAAACTCTCTTTTATACTGAATCATGCAGGGCATGGAGAATTATTGATTCTCTTAGGGGTTTTATTACCGCTTACCGGAGCCGGTTTATTCTCGCTTGTTGGTTTAAAGGCAGATCTTGGAGCACTTGTTTTTGGCATGTTGCTCGCCGACCATTATCGTGCTGAGGAATTGGCTGATATCATGATGGGATTCAAGGATCTTTTTCTGGCAGCCTTTTTTCTTACGATAGGGCTATCTGATATTCCTACTCCTGAATCTTTCAGTATTGCCTTACTACTTGCACTTTTAATGCCTTTAAAGATGCTTTTGCTATTTATAATTTTAACCCGATTCAAATTAAGAGCTCGAACATCAGCATTGAGTTCTTTTAGTCTCGCGAATTACAGCGAGTTTGGACTTATTGTAGGAGCTGCTGGAGTTGCCAGCGGATGGATTTCTTCAGAGTGGTTGGTTATTTTCGCTGTTTCACTCTCATTAACCATGATCATGGTATCACCCTTAAATATGCAGGCACAATCTATTTACGCTAAATTTCAAAATTATTTTTTACGCTTTGAAACGGAGAATCGTCTACCTGAAGATGAACCCATAGTTTTTGGAAAAGAGGAAGTCATCGTTTTTGGAATGGGTAGAACGGGCTCTGAAGTTTACGAGGTAATGCAAGATAAATAAAAAAAAATGTTTTGGGTATTGATATTAACCCTGATGTAATTGAACAGAAAAACATATTGGGATATCATGTAATTCAGGGCGATGTAACCGATCTGAATTTTTGGCAACGAATTAATATGTCGGCCGAGCTTCCGCTGATCATCTTGGTTACGCCAAGTCATGCGACACATATGACTGTTATCACTCAATTACAAATAATCCATTGTAATATAAAATTAGCTGCTATTTCAAGATATGATGATGAAATGAAAGAGCTAAAGGATGCTGGTGTTCAAGTGGTATTTAACCTATACGAAGAAGCAGGTTTTGGATTTGCAAATCACACCTACAATCAAATCTTCGGTCAGTTATAAGTCAGAATCAAGAGGCTTTTTTGTATTTAATACCTTCTCCTCTAGACCATCATACTTCACAATATACATCCCTTTGTTAATTATGCCACCAGAGGTATTCTCAATAAAATCATACCTGGTTCCGACCCTTTCCGAAACTCCTTGACTGATCATATCAGAGTTGCTTGCGAGACGTTGTAAAAGATCGAAGGTCAGGTCAAAACCCTCTACCGCATAAGCACTGGGCCATGCAAAATATTTCCTTCTATAGATTGCTTCAAAATTTTTATAACTTAGAGCATTATAGTCTATAAACGTGTTGATTGGATAATGAAAATGAACACGTGCCAAAAAATTATTATCAATTTTGCTAAAATTCCTATCCTTCTCAAAACCAAAAACGATCAAACTGTCAGCCTCCGGAAAAACACCTAAATTATTAAAAACATCTCCTAAATAGGCTGGTTCATTATCTGTAATAAAAAACCAATTCACAATGTTTCGTTCGAGTGTATCTCGGAAAACTCTGAATTCATCCGGATGGATATAGCCGTCTTTCGGCTCCAGAATCTTTACTTCTTTCTCTGGATTCAATGCTTGTAGATCTGCTAATATACGATTGTATTGCTCCTGTGATTTCTTGCTGTCATTCTTGATAATGATAAGATCCTGATCTTCGTAATTAGCTTTAACATAATCCAGCATCTCTTCAGTTTGGTTCTCGAGCGACGCTCTTTCCTGTACCAACTTTATATTGTTGACATAAGAATGATCCTTGGTAGATATCGGTGAAATAATCAAAGGCTTACCGTATTTAAGATTATCAGAAACTACTTTGACATTCGAAAGAAATAAGGGGCCGATAACAGCATCAAATTCCTGAAGCTCTACCTGATCACTGATCTCCTGGGATACTTGCTTGTTATTTTCAGTATCAAAAACTTTCATATGAACTGACAATCCTTGTTTTTTTAAAGAATCGATGGCTAATAAGGCTCCAAAATAAAAATCAGTTGAGATATTCAATAGTCTGTCACTTTCAAAATTCAAACTATCCCTTTTACTTTTAAAAGGCAGCATCATCGCAATTTTAAGGCTGGAATCAGCCGGAATATGATCTACAAACATCGGTTTTCCTTTTTTCAAAGGGTCCGGAACTTTGATCAGCATTCCTTCCTTGATACCATCTTTAATTTCAGGATTTAAGTCCAAAAGTTCTTCTTCAGAAATTTCAAATTTCCTGGTGATACCATACATTGTTTCTAATTTTTGAACCTCATAAATCAAAAACTCATCTTCTTCAGTAGCAATACTTTCAATCGGCACAATAATCACATCATCTATTTGCAGTCCGCTCTCCGCAACTTTCGGATTCAATTCTTCCAAATAGTCAATAGAAATATTAAACTTTTTAGCAATACTATATTTAGTGTCTTTAGGTTTGACGAGGTAGGGTTGTGTATTGGCTTCTTTGGCTTTTAGTTCTGTTTCATCGATCTTTAAGGGAATTTTGATCACTTGACCGATTCTTAGTCCATTCTTTAAAAATGGATTATTAATTGTCAAGTCTTCAGAGGTTACGTTAAAGTTTCTTATGATACTGTAAAGCGTTTCTTTTGGCAGCACTTCATGATAAATAAATTCATCAACAATGATGTCCTTATCTCCTACTCCACTGAGATCTACAACACTGACATCAACTAAAGGGTCGTATTCCCTGTTTGGAATAATCAGAATATCATCCTGACTCACATTGTCCTTGACATCAGGATTCAGTTTAAGAAGATCATACGGGGTTATTGACAGCGCCTTTGATATACTTTGTATCGTTTCGCCAGCTTGAACTTTATAGGTTATAAACTTCTTATCTTGAGCCAAAATACAAACCCATCCGAAAAGGAATAAAAAAACTGTAAGCTTTAAATGTTTCATTTATAAATGAGATCTAATAATTTTAAACTCTGAATCGATCACTATATTTCGACAAAGATATGCTTTTTTACATTTTTTGTTTACACTGCGAAAAAACTAAGGCCGCACCCCGTGATAAATAATGAATCTGAGGGCGCTAGGATTCGTTTACTCCCATTCTATCGTTGCAGGTGGCTTAGAACTGATATCATAAACAACTCTGTTGACTCCCTTTACTCCATTAATGATCTTATTCGAAGTTTCCTGCAAAAATTTATAAGGAAGATCGACCCAATCAGCGGTCATTCCGTCTGTAGAAGAAACAGCTCTTAACACAACTGCTTTTTCATAAGTTCTTTCGTCACCCATGACCCCTACAGACTGAACAGGCAATAACATAGCACCCGCCTGCCAGACTGAGTCATAAAGTTTCCAACGTTTTAAACCTTCCAAGAAAATATGATCTACTTCCTGTAACATCGTTACTTTCTCCGCAGTTATATCTCCTAAAATTCTTATTCCCAGTCCTGGTCCCGGAAAAGGATGTCTTCCTAAAAGCTCATCATCAATATCTAAACTTCTTCCGACCCTTCTTACTTCATCTTTAAATATGGTACGTAAAGGCTCTACAACCTTTAATTTCATAAAATCAGGCAAACCACCAACATTGTGATGTGATTTGATAGTTGCTGAAGGACCTCCTGTGGCAGAAACCGATTCAATCACATCAGGGTAAATGGTTCCTTGAGCCAGCCAGTTGACATCTTCAATAAGATGAGCCTCATCATCAAAAACTTCTATAAATGCATTACCTATGGCTTTACGCTTTAACTCAGGGTCTTCAATTCCTTTTAGTTTTTCCAAAAACTTTTCAGATGCATCCACTCCCTTCACATTGAGTCCCATATGTTTATACTGGTCCAGTACATTTTCAAATTCATTTTTTCTCAACAGACCGTTATTTACGAAGATACAGTAGAGTTTGTTTCCTATAGCCTTATCAAGAAGAACCGCAGCAACCGTTGAATCTACTCCACCCGATAAGCCAAGAACAACTTTCTCATCTCCAATTTTCTCTTGAAGTTCAGCAACTGTTGTCTCAACAAAAGAAGAAGGGGTCCAATCCTGCACCAAATTGGCAATATGGACCAGAAAATTTTCAAGCAGCTGTTTACCATCTGATGAATGATATACTTCAGGGTGAAATTGTATGGCATAAGTCTGTTCACCATCAATTTTAAAGGCTGCATTGTCAATATCATGTGTACTTGCAATCACCTTATAATTATCTGGTAATTCAATAATAGTGTCACTGTGACTCATCCAAACCTGAGAACCTTCA
>JAAESS010000091.1 GCA_024229195.1 Flavobacteriales bacterium
CTGTCCTCCTGCCCCGCCTGATCGTGCGAAATCCCAGGTGATATCAGCAGGATTGATATCAATCTCTATGGTATCATCAGCTAAAGGATAGACATATACAGAGGCAAAAGAAGTGTGTCTTTTCGCATTACTGTCAAAAGGGGAGATCCTGACAAGTCTGTGAACGCCATTCTCACCTTTTAGATATCCAAATGCATATTCTCCGTCAATTTCAAGGGTAACCGTTTTGATCCCTGCGACATCTCCATCTTGATAATTCAGTTCTTTTATCTTAAAGCCCTGCTTTTCACTCCACATCAAATACATACGCATCAACATCTGTGCCCAGTCACAACTTTCTGTACCTCCAGCTCCTGCAGTAATCTGTAATACAGCACTTAAGTTATCTCCTTCCTCTGAAAGCATATTTTTAAATTCCAGAGATTCCAGCAGTTCAATTGTTCTGTTGTATTGATCAGTGACTTCCTGATCCGTCGCCTCATCTTCTTTGTAAAAATCAAACAAGACACTTAAATCTTCTCCATCCGATTTGACCCTTCTATAGTCGTCCACCCATTTTTTTTTGCCTCTTAAGATTTTCATGACTTTTTCGGCTTCCTTTGAATTATTCCAAAAGTCGGGGTTTGAGGCCTTTTCTTCCTCATTAGATATCTCAATTAGCTTCTTATCGATGTCCAGATAATCTTTTAAATTATCTACTCGCTGCATGATGTCTTTTATTTGATCATATGTAATCATCAGGCAAAAATAAACTAAAAAATGAGACTATGAATTTTAATGAAATTGAAATTTTCGTCTTATTTTTATGGACTTAGCAAAATTTACAGATCATGTTCAAACTTTTATTTCCTGTAGTGTTCTTCGTTTTTTTTCAATCCTTAAATGCCCAGTTTTTATCCGAGAATCAAAATACTGAACGAAAACAGGGTTTTTTTGATTTTCATTATGACAATAAAGCAGATAAAATATTTTTGGAAGTAGCGCACCTCGAGGAGGAGTTTTTATATGTAAACGCCTTGTCTGAGGGTGTTGGTTCTAATGACATCGGCTTGGATCGAGGTCAGTTGGGAAATGGAGTTGTCGTTTTTTTTAAGCGTGCAGGTAATAAATTACTGCTTATTCAGCCTAATCAGCGTTATCGTGCCTTGACAGAAAATGAAAAGGAGAAAAATTCAATTGAAGAGGCTTTTGCTAAATCTGTTTTATATGGTTTTAAAATTCTGGAAGAAAAAGGAGACCTTGTTTTAATTGATATTACTGATTTTTTGATTCGTGATGCGCACGGAGTAGCTGCAAAATTAAAGAATACTGATCAAGGAACTTACAGTTTGAATAAGAGCAGGAGTGCCATGGATATGGAGAGAACCAAGGCATTTCCCAAGAATATTGAATTTGATGTAATGTTAACTTTTACCGGGAAAGCAAAAGGAAGAGAAATTTATAGTGTCAGTCCCGATGCTGAGTCTGTTTCTGTACACCAACATCATTCATTTGTACAGCTTCCTGACCAAGATTTTAAACCAAGAGTTTATGATCCACGTTCAGGGGGGTATCCCATGAGCTACATGGATTATGCAACTCCGGTTAACGAACCTATAGTGAAAAAGTTTATCTACAAACATAGATTAGAAAAAAAGAATCCTAATGCCGCAGTCAGCGAAGCGAAAGAACCCATTATTTATTATTTGGATCCCGGAACTCCGGAACCAATTCGTTCGGCATTGTTAGAAGGAGCTTCTTGGTGGAATCAGGCCTTTGAAGCTGCCGGATATCTTAATGCATTTCAGGTGAAGATATTACCGGATGATGCAGATCCTCTTGACTTGAGGTATAATGTGATCCAATGGGTGCACAGATCGACAAGAGGCTGGAGCTACGGCGGAAGTATATCAGATCCTAGAACAGGTGAGATCATTAAAGGACATGTAAGTTTGGGTTCCCTTAGAATAAGACAGGATTTTTTAATTGCTCAGGCCCTTCAGGCATCTTATAAAAACGGAAAATCTGATGATGAGTTTGCACTTGAAATGGCATTGGCAAGAATTCGCCAGCTGTCTGCTCATGAAGTGGGACACACCCTGGGATTTGCACATAATTTTGCTGCCAGTACACAGAATAGAGCTTCCGTAATGGATTATCCTCATCCTTTGATCACTGTAAAAGGAGACCGACTCGACTTTTCAAATGCCTATGCTATCGGAATAGGAGACTGGGATAAAATTACAGTGACCTATGCGTATGCTGAGTATCCTGAAAATGAAAGTGAAAATTTGCAAGGGGTTTTGGATGATGCTTACAGTAAAGGATTCAGGTATATATCTGATAGTGATGCAAGAGCTGCTGGTGGTGCGCATGCTTATGCCCATTTATGGGATAATGGTAATGATATTGTGAGCGAACTCAACAATGTACTGGAAGTTCGAAAATTTGCGATCAACAACTTTGGTCTGGAAAATATTAAAAAGGATGCCTCTTATACTTCTCTTGAAGATTTATTTGTTCCCTTATATTTTTATCACAGATACCAGACAGAGGCTGTGAGTAAAATTATTGGAGGATTGGACTATGCTTATGCAGTAAAAGGTGATGCTCCGTTGGTTGTGAAGCAATTGGATCCGGAAGAACAAAGAAGAGCGCTTCAGACTTTAATGAAAACAGTAGATGTTGAAAACTTAAGAATTCCTTCTCGTATACTTGAGTTATTTCCCCCAAGAGCAATGGGTTATCGCAGATCCAGGGAGTCATTTAAAAGTAAATTGGGCGTAGCTTTTGATCCTTTTGGAGCAGCAGCTACAGCATCCAATTTGACATTCTCTTTTATTCTTCACCCTGAAAGAGCTTCAAGGCTTATCGCCAACAAAAGTTTAAATGACAAGCAATTAAGTCTTGATGAGACAATTGATGTTCTTTTTGAATATTCGTTTAGAAAAAATCATAAAAATTCACAAGATGCTGAATTACAGCAGCTCATCAACGAGCAGTTGCTCAATAGTATGTTTCATTTACTTGTGAGTGATCAAGTCTATCCTCAGGTAAAAGCCATAGGATTTGATAAATTAAAAGAGCTTGTGAAATATTTAGAGAATCAAACATCTAAAGGAACATCAGCTCATATGGATGCTTACTGGGCTGATATGATTCGTAAATTTTTAAAGGATCCTTCAGTCAAATATTCCAAAACAGCTCCTAAAATACCCGATGGTTCTCCAATAGGAATGGATTAATTCTCGATAATTATGAAAAAATGGTTTTCTCAAATTGGGCCTGCAACGCTTATTGCAGCCGCATTTATCGGTCCTGGTACAGTGACACTTTGCAGCATAGCAGGGGTTAATTTTGGCTATCAATTACTATGGGCCATGCTGTTATCCATAGCGGCGACTGTCATATTGCAGGAAATGTCGGCAAGGCTTGGTCTGATCAGTCAAAAGGGATTGGCAGAAGTATTAAGAGAGGAAATTAATCAACCACTTATCAGAATAGCTGCAATCATTTTGGTGATTTCAGCCATTATTATAGGTAACGCGGCTTATGAAGCAGGGAATATCAGCGGAGGTGTATTGGGTCTTTCTGCTATTTTTCCAAATAATAAAGTAATTGTTTCAGGTATGGAAATCAATATATTGAGTCCTATCGTGGGTGTTCTTGCTTTTGCTTTGTTGTACATCGGAAGCTATAAGGTTTTGGAAAGAAGTCTTATTGCTTTGGTCGTTTTGATGAGTATTTCTTTTTTGGTGACAGCATTAATGACAAAACCTGATCTTGAGACTGTTTTTAAGGGGCTTTTTATCCCATCAATACCTGAAAATGGCTTATTGACCATTGTGGGACTCATAGGGACCACAGTTGTGCCCTATAATCTTTTTTTGCATGCATCTATCGTAAAGGAAAGGTGGAAAAAACCAGAAGATTTAAAGTTTGTCGTGAAAGATACCGTGATCGCTATTTTGGTTGGAGGAATGGTATCATTGGCTATTATAATATCTGCCGCTGGTTCTAATCTTAATGAAATTCAGAATGCCGTAGACCTCGCAGAGGGGCTCGTTCCGCTTTATGGTGCCTCAGCGAAATATTTTATGGCAATAGGATTGTTTGCTTCCGGGATAACCTCTGCGATTACCGCTCCGCTGGCTGCTGCATACGCCGCTAAAGGTATATTTGGGTGGAAGGAAAGTATGAAGTCTAATAAGATCAGATCGGTATGGATGTTTATTCTTTTTTTGGGAGTTCTGTTTTCTTCTTTGAATATTAAATCGATTGAGATCATTAAATTTGCTCAGGTTACCAATGGTATCCTACTCCCGGTAATCAGTGGCTTTCTCTTATGGGTGATGAATAAAAAGAATGTTTTGGGAAGTTACGTTAATAACCACATTCAAAATGTTTTTGGATTTATTATCTTAGGCGTTACTATTTTTTTAGGAGCCAGGAGTATTTGGAAAGTATTTTATTCAATGTAGAGATGGATATAAATTGTGATTTAGGAGAGGGAATTGGAAATGATGAGGCCATCATGCCTTATCTGGGCTCCTGTAATATAGCTTGTGGAGGACATGCCGGTGACTCTGAAAGTATGAAAACCGCAGTCTTGTTGGCTCGAAAGCATGACGTAAAAATCGGTGCACATCCTTCTTTTTTAGATCCTGTTAATTTTGGAAGAAAAGAGATGAACGTGCCGTCAGAATTATTGAAACGTCAATTGACAGATCAAATATTTGAGCTAAAAGAAATAGCATCTTCATTCGGTATGAGTCTTCATCATGTTAAACCGCATGGAGCACTTTATAATTTGGCTGCAAAATCAGTTGAAACAGCAGAATTGATCATTGATATAATGCAAGATTTAGAAGATACAATCTATTTATATGTTCCGTTTAATTCAGTGATTGAAAGCTTAGCAGAGAAAAGAGGTGTTTCTCATTGTATTGAAGTTTTTGCGGACAGAAATTATAATGATGATTTTTCTTTGGTGTCAAGAACAGAACCAAATGCTATAATTGACAACGCGGAAGAAATTAAGTTGAGAGTTGATGAAATGATCAAAAAACGCGCGGTAACCTCAATAAATGGATTGGAAAAGAAAGCTAACATACAGACGATTTGTATACATGGAGATCATGTAAATTCGATTCAGATAGCAAAAATATTATACAATTTTAAAGACCAGATCAATTGAATCGATATAAACTAACATATAAGCCACTTGGAAGTATAGCTGCACTAATTCAATGGCCAAAGGAGATCGATAAAGATATTTTAAAGAATATCAGCTTGTTTAGATCTAAGATTCAGGAAAGCATGGGTGAATATGTTTTAGAAACTGTTCCAGCCTATAATTCGCTAACCATATTCTTTGATACAGGCAGAATCAAATATTCTACCGTGGTATCAGATCTCAAACAAATTTATGAATCCAAAGATCAAAAACTCCTTGTCACGAATAAATTATGGAAGATTCCGGTTTGTTATGACGATAAGTTTGGTCTCGATCTAGGACTGCTGGCTAAGGCAAAAAAAATAAAAAAAGAGAAAATTATAGCCCTGCATAGTGAGGCAATCTATGATGTTTATTTCATTGGTTTTTTACCTGGTTTTCTTTACCTGGGTGGATTGCCAGAGGCTTTGGAATACCGAAGAAAGGACAAACCGAGGATGAATATCAACAAAGGGGATGTTGCTTTGGCAGGGAATCAAACAGGTATTTATCCCAGAGAAAGTCCAGGAGGTTGGAATATTATCGGAAATTCACCCCTTAATTTTTTTAATGTAGAAGAATTTCCTCCCTGTTTTGCAGTAGCCGGAGATAAGGTAAAATTTGTACCTGTCGATAAAAAAGAATACGAAGCAATTAAGAAAAAAGTTGAGTCAGGTGATTATAAAATAGAAAGTGAGATTTATGGATAACAATATTTTGATATTATCTGAAGGAATGCATTCTTCTATCCAGGATCTTGGAAGAAAAGGATATCGATCCTATGGCGTTCCCATTTCCGGGGCCATGGATAAATACAGCTTTATTTTAGCCAATAAGCTGCTTAACAATGACGAAAATGCACCTGCGCTCGAGATGACCTCCATAGGTCCTAAAATTATGTTTGAAGACCATTCTTTGATCGTTTTAACAGGTGCAGATATGTCTCCACTGCTCAATGGGTCTTCAATTAAAATGAACCATGTTTATGAAGTCAAAACAAGTGATGTATTGAGTTTTGGTTCAATTGTGAGTGGTGTGCGCTCTTACCTCGGTGTTAAGGGCGGGTTTATGACCGAAAATAAATTAAATAGTTATTCTTATTACGAAGGCGTAACAGCAAAGGAAAAAATTCAAAAGGGTGATCGTTTAAAAATTGCTTCCTATGATAGAAGCTTAGAGGTTAGTTCGTCTAAAATAAAGGTCAAAAGTTCTCATTTTGATCTTAGAAAGCTGGAGGTAACCAAAGGTCCGGAGTATAATCGACTTACAAAAAAACATCGCGAACTTTTGTTCTCAAAGCGTTTTAAGATCGGAGGTATGAATAATAGAATGGGGTATCAGTTAAATAATAAATTTCTTCCCTTAAAGGATGCAGAGATCATAACTTCCACGACAATTCCCGGAACTGTTCAGCTCACGCCTTCCGGAACATTGATCATTCTAATGAGAGATTGCCCGACTACAGGTGGCTATCCAAGAATTTTACAATTAACTGATATAGCGATCAATCAGTTGGCTCAAAAAAAAGAAAATGATGTATTTAAATTCGATCTGGAGAGCAGTTTTGATTTCTTAGGCCGATTGGTAAACCGCTTCAAAGACTGATGCCAAATAAAAATAAACTATGACCAATAAAGAGATTAACCTCATCAGTGATACCATTACCCGACCTACGCCGGAAATGCTCAATTTCATGATGAAAGCAAAAGTTGGAGATGATGTCTTTAATTCAGATCCGACTGTTTTAGAATTGCAAACTAAAATTGCCAAACTTTTTGGTATGGAGGCCGCCTTATTTTTTCCTTCAGGTACGATGGCGAATCAAACAGCTATCAAATTACATACCCAACCTGCAGAACAGCTTATCTGTGATAAATGGTCACACGTTTATAATTATGAAAGTGGAGGTGCATCTTTTCATTCTGGAGTATCCTGTAAGCTTATAGACGGACACAGAGGGATGTTTAAAGCTGAGCAATTAAGTGAGGTGATTCACGATCCTAAACAATACTATTTACCGCTTTCCAGTTTAGTGGTTGTAGAAAACACAACCAATAAAGGAGGAGGGGCCTGCTGGGACTATCATGAATTAGAGAAGATTCAACAAGTATGCAGGGCCAACGGACTTTCTTATCACCTTGACGGAGCACGTTTGTTCAATGCTTTAGTGGCAAAAAATGAAAAGCCGGAGCAATATGGAAAGTTATTTGATTCAATATCAATTTGTTTATCCAAAGGTTTGGGAGCGCCTATTGGTTCGTTACTGTTGTCTTCTGAAAAAAATATTTACAATGCAATTCGGGTCAGAAAACTTTTTGGAGGAGGAATGCGACAGGTCGGATATCTCGCAGCAGCAGGTATTTATGCGCTTGACCATCATGTTGAGAGACTCCAAGAAGATCACGATAGGGCAAAACTTCTCGGAAAAGCACTTTTGGCATCTGATTGGGTAGAAAAAGTTGAGCCAATTGAAACCAATATCATCATTTTTAAATTGCATAAAAATCGTGATGAACAGTCGTTTATGAAGGTAATGGAAAAAGAACATATCAAGTTAATTTCAATGGGTGAAGGTAAGTTGAGAATTGTGACGCATTTAGATTTTACAGATCAGATGTTGTCTAAGGTTATCGAAGTAATTGAAAAAATTTAATAGTAAAAAAATGAAAAACTATCTATTGTATTTAGTTATGTTGACAGGTGCAGTAATTTTTGCTCAAAATAAAGTTTCAGATATGTTATATGATATTGCTGATGCTCCATCTGCTGAAAGAATTGAAATAGACATCAACAAACTGGTTGATTTTGGCACGCGCCATACCTTGTCTGATACGGTATCAGAAACCAGAGGAATTGGAGCTGCCCGTCGATGGATTAAAGCTGAGTTTGACAGGATTTCAGAGGCTTGTAAAGGTTGTCTTGAGGTGCAATATCAGTCGACACTTGAACCTAAGAATGAAAGAAGAATCATAAAAGATACCTATATCGTAAATGTTATGGCGATTCAAAGAGGTACTGTATATCCTAATAGCTATGTCATCATGTCCGGTGATATAGATTCAAGAGTTTCAGATCCAAATAATTACACTGATGACTCCCCCGGAGCTAATGATAATGCCTCAGGTATGGCCGGAACCATTGAAGCGGCGAGGGTATTGTCAAAATATCAGTTTCCTGTCTCGATCATATATGTTGGCTTGTCAGGTGAAGAACAAGGATTATTCGGAGGAAAGCATTTGGCTCAAAAGGCAAAAAAAGAAGGTTGGGATATTATTGGAGTCATCAATAACGATATGATCGGGAATTACCATGGAATTGATGGTGTCATTGATAACACAACATTTAGAGTTTTTTCAGAAGCTATTTCTATGAATTTGACAGATAGAGAAAAACGCGCGATGCGGTTTTATGGAGGAGAGGTAGACGGACCTTCCAGACAATTGGCTCGCTATATCGATAGGATTACAGATCAATATATGACAAATCTTGATGCAATTATGATATACAGATTGGATAGATTTGGAAGAGGAGGTCACCACAGACCCTTCAATGACGAAGGATTTACCGGAGTTCGAATTATGGAAACCCATGAGAATTACAATCGACAGCATCAAGACATCAGAGTAGAAAATGGAATCAATTATGGAGATGTGATAGGAGGCGTAGATTTTGATTATGCAGCCAAATTGACTGCCGTAAATGCGCTAACCCTTGCCGCTCTGGCTTCTGCCCCTGAAGCGCCTAAAAACTTAAGTATTGGAGGAGCTGTTGAACCTTCTGCGAGATTGCAATGGGACAAAAGCGAAGATAAAGGACTAAAAGGCTACAAGGTTTACTGGAGAAAAACGACTTCGTCTCAATGGGAATTCAGTAGATATATAGGAAAAAAGAATAGCCATACGCTGAAGAATTTAGTGATAGATAATTATCTTTTTGGTGTTTCCAGTGTTGGGGAGAACGGTGCTGAAAGTTTGGTTGCATTTCCCTATAAGCTGATTCCGAATAATTGATTTTATCTCAGTCTGTAATGAATCGTAGTTTGATACGTCATAGTGACAAAAACAAGCATTATGAAAATTAATAATTCGTTTCTATATCTCATTATACTGTTTACTACATTATCAATATCAGCTCAGAAAAATAATAAATCTATGAAAGAAAATCTTGCAATTGCCACTTTTGGAAATGGATGCTTTTGGTGTACAGAAGCCATATTCCAACAACTTAAAGGTGTTGAAACAGTGCTTCCAGGTTATACAGGTGGAGCCGTGAAAAACCCGTCATATAGAGAAGTTTGTAACGGAACTACCGGTCATGCTGAAGCGATTCAGATTACTTTTGATCCGAAGGTGATTTCTTACCGAGAATTACTCGATGTCTTTTTCTATACACACGATCCAACAACACTTAACCGTCAGGGAGCGGATGTTGGCACCCAATACAGGTCTGCTATCTTTTATCACGACAAAGACCAGGAAGCAGATGCAAAAACCATTATCGCTCAATTAACTAAAGAAGGTGTTTATTCTGATCCAATAGTGACTGAAGTTACTGCTGCGGACATTTTTTATAATGCTGAAGAGTATCATGTAAACTATTACAACAACAACAAAAATCAGGGCTATTGCAGGGCTGTAATCAACCCTAAATTGGATAAGTTTATGAAAAAATACGGATCCAAAACAAAATAAAAAGAAACTGAGAAATGGTATCGGAGGATCTGGTTTAGATCGTCATGGAGAAAATCCTTGTCTCGGGCTTATTATCGATAAGCCTGAGATCAAAGGCCATACAGATATTTCTAACAAACATCCGCCCTTTTTCCTTCACAATTAACTTCTCTCCTGAAGTTTCTATAAGTCCGTCATCAAAAATTTCTTTGAGTCTTTCTAAAATACCAGACTTGATTTCCTGATCAAGGCCCAAATTCCATTCAGTTTCAAGATTACACATCAAATTTAAAATATGCTTTCTGATGATCAAGTCATTATTACTGAGCAAATGACCTCTAAAAATGGGAATAATACCATTGTTTACCTTTTCAGTATAGGCCTCTACTGTTTTTTCATTTTGTGCAAAAGCATACCATGAGTCACTAATTGAAGACATACCGAGACCAATCATTAATTCAGTTTTGCCTGCAGTATAACCCATAAAATTCCGATGTAATTTTTTGGATGACATGGCTTTGTATAAAGAATCTGTAGCTAAGGCAAAGTGGTCCATTCCGATTTCAATATAGCCTGCGTCAAAGAAAAGTTGTTTTCCTAATTCATAAAGATGACGTTTTTCCTTGTCTTTTGGTAAATCGTTATCGTCAAATCCACGCTGTCCAACTCCTTTGATCCAGGGCACATGCGCATAACTGTAATAAGCAATGCGATCCGGTTTCAAAGCAATTGTATTCTTTATAGTGTTTCGTATACTTTGCTCAGTTTGAAAAGGCAATCCAAAAACAAGATCATGACTTATTGAAGTATAACCTACCTCTTGAGAGAGTCTATGAATTTTTTCAATTTGCTCAAAACTCTGAATTCGATTAATGGCTTTTTGAACCACGGGGTCATAATCTTGAATACCGAAACTATTTCTTCTTGAGCCTAATTCATAGAGCGTTCTTAATTGATCTTCAGAGGTGTGGTTTGGATGGGCTTCATAGCTAAATTCAAATTCCTTGAACTTCTCAGCTCTTTTAAAAATCCCATCAATTAGTTTTCTGAGGTTTTCTGACGAGAAGAATGTTGGCGTACCACCACCTAAATGGATCTCTCTGATTTTAGGCTTATCAACAAGCAGATCACAATATAAATCCCATTCTTTCAGAACGGTTTCAATATAGGGCTGTTCAACACTGTGCCTTTTGGTAATTCTTTTATGACATGCACAAAATGTACATAGGTTCTCGCAAAAGGGTAAATGAATATATAAACTGATCCCTTCCTGGTCGTTACTTTCTTTAAAAGCCCTAACCGTTGTTTCTTTCCAGTGTTCCATAGAGATCCCTTCCTTATCCCAAAAGGGTACAGTGGGGTAGCTGGTATATCTCGGACCCGGAATATTGTATTTTTGGATGAGTTCTTTATTCATTTCTGTCTTTCTTTAAATACTTTTAAGCTTCATATTCTTTAACTGCATCAATAAAGGCTTTGGCATTATCCAGAGGAATGTTTGGTAAAATACCATGTCCTAAATTTACAATGTATTTATCTTTCCCAAACTCATTGATCATATTTGTGACCAGCTTTTTAATTTCAGCAGGTGGTGATAATAATCTTGAGGGATCTAAATTTCCTTGTAAGGTTATACTGTTATGGGTTAGTGCACGAGCTGTTTTAGGACTAACTGTCCAGTCTACGCCCAAAGCAGATGCCTTTGATTTTGCCATTTCTTCCAGAGCAAACCAGCATCCCTTACCAAAAGCTATTACAGGAGCTTCAGCATGAAGAGCATCTATGATCTGTTGAATATAATTCCAAGAGAATTCCTGATAATCCACAGGAGACAACATTCCTCCCCAGGAATCAAAAATCTGAACAGCGTTGACTCCTGCTTTCACTTTTTCTTTTAAATAAGCAATGGTCGTATCTGTGATTTTTTGCAGTAATTGATGCGCGGCAATAGGCTGGGTAAAACAAAATTCTTTTGCTTTGTCAAATGTTTTTGAACCCTGTCCTTGAATACAATAACAAAATACTGTCCAAGGAGACCCTGCAAAACCGATTAAAGGAACCTCATCATTGAGCATTTCTTTTGTCATTTTTATCGCATCCATGACATAGCCCAATTCTTCGTTGATATCAGGAACTATCGTTTGATCAACATCTTTTTGTGACCGTATTGGATTCGGAAGATAAGGGCCAAGTCCTGCCTTCATTTCAAATGGAATATTCATGGCTTGTGGTACCACAAGTATGTCAGAAAAAAGGATCGCAGCATCCATTCCATACCTTCGAATAGGCTGTACTGTTATTTCCGATGCAAGCTCAGGAGTTCTGCAACGAGTAAAAAAATCATATTTTTCTCGTATCGCAATGAATTCAGGTAAATATCTCCCTGCCTGACGCATCATCCAAACCGGGGGTCTGGAAACGGTCTCACCTCTTAATGCCTTCAGATATAAATCGTTTTTGATCATAATTTTTAACGGGTAAATTGAGAACAGTACTTATTGTTCCTTGTCTTGTTTTATTTTTTGTTTTTCTGCTACTTTGGCCATTGCGAGATCCATCGCATTTTCCATCTTTTTCATATCCTTTTTGTCTAAAGCGATAGTTAAGAACCAGGCTTCAAACTGAGAGGGAGGTAAAAACACGCCATGTTCCATCATTTGCCAGAAAAATACTTTAAAGCTATCTGTATCGCTCGATTGAGCAGATTTAAAATCTGTTACTTCCTGGTCTGTAAAAAAAGGATTGATCATAGACCCAAAATGATTTACTTTTAGATCAACACCATGCTTTTCTGCTGATAACAGCAACATTTCCTTGATTTTTCTCGCTTTTTTATCCAGAGACTTATAGGGGTTTTGTTTTTTGAGCTGTTTTAAAGTAGCTATTCCACATGCCATGGCAATCGGGTTACCCGAAAGCGTACCGGCCTGATACATGCCTCCCAATGGGGCCACCATATTCATGATCTCATTTCTGGCGCCATAAGCACCAACAGGAAAACCACCACCAATTACTTTGCCCAAACAGGTAATGTCTGCTTCAACTCCCAATAACTCTTGAGCTCCACCAAATTTTGATCGAAACCCTGTCATGACCTCATCCATGATCAATAATATCCCTTTTTCACGAGTAATGCTTCTCAGTTGCTGGATAAATTCCTGACTGGGTTGTATCACACCCATGTTGCCCGCGATAGGCTCTATAATAACCGCTGCGATATCTTTATGGGCATCAAAATGCTTGGTAACACTTTCAATATTATTGTATTCTGAAATCAGTGTGTTTTTAACGGCTTCATCTGGAACACCTTTGCTTCCCGGAAGACTCAATGTTGCTAAACCAGATCCTGCAGCTACGAGCAGGGCATCTGTATGACCATGATAACAACCTGAAAATTTTATGATCTTGTTGTATCCTGTGTAAGCTCTAGCCAGTCTGATAGCGCTTAAAACGGCTTCTGTACCAGAATTTACAAAACGAACTTTGTCCATACCCGGAAAAGCATCACAAACTATTTTTGCCAGTTTGATCTCCTTATGTGTAGATGCACCAAATGTATAGCCCTTTTTCAAGGCCTTTTTGATAGATTTTTCTACTTTTTTGTGTCGATGCCCTAAGATCATTGGTCCGTATGAAAGAACCAGATCAATATATTCATTGCCATCAACATCAAAAATCTTACTCCCTTTTGCATGGTCTATAAAAACAGGTACTCCACCCACAGATTTAAATGCTCTTACCGGTGAATTAACAGCACCAACAAGGTTCTTTTGCCCATTATGAAATAGTTCTGTTGAATTTTCTAATTTCATTGCTTGAATTTTTTGTCCTTAATTTCTTCTACTTTTTCATTAGAAGTTTTGCTACATCTTTTGCAAAATAGGTGATGATAATATCAGCTCCTGCTCTTTTCATAGACAAGAGACTTTCCATCATCACTTTTTCTTCATCTATCCACCCTTTTTCACCTGCCGCTTTGATCATGGCATATTCTCCACTCACATTATAACAAGCTATAGGTCGGTCAAAATTATTTTTTAAATCTCGAATGATATCGAGATAGGAGAGTGCCGGCTTGACCATTAAAATATCAGCGCCTTCCTGGTCGTCGAAATTTGCCTCTCGAAGAGCCTCGTCTCTATTGGAAGGATCCATTTGATAAGTTCTTCTGTCACCAAAACTAGGTGTTGAATCCGCAGCATCTCTAAATGGTCCATAAAAACCTGACGCATATTTAACTGCATATGACATCACAGGTAGGTTTGGAAACCCGGTTTGATCTAGTGCTTCTCGTATCGCTGCGATCATTCCGTCCATCATTCCGGAAGGAGCAACCATATCTGCTCCTGCTTTGGCATGAGATATAACCTGCTTGGCAATATTGACAAGAGTGGCATCATTATCCACGTCATTGTCATGTATGATTCCACAATGTCCGTGACTGGTATATTCACAAAAACAAACATCTGTAATCACGTATAGTTGCGGATAATATTTTTTTATAAAGCGAATGGCTTGCTGAATAATTCCTTGATCGTTCCATGTTTCAGAGCCGATCTCATCTTTTGAACTGGGTATTCCAAAAAGTAATACAGCCGGAATATCCAACTGACTGACCTCATCGAGTTCTTTGGAAACTGTATCCAAAGAAAATCTTTTAATGCCAGGCATCGAAGCGATTTCAGTTTCAATACC
>JAAESS010000092.1 GCA_024229195.1 Flavobacteriales bacterium
GAGTGGAACGATTATTCAGACCTTTAAAAATAGGTGAAGACTATTATGATACGGATGAAGATGGAGAAATTGAGGTAGCTGTTGAAGATGGTATTCCCGGAGTTGATGGCAATTTAAAAATTGAAGTTGTATTGAATGAGAGTGATGATTATGGAACTGTCATAGCAACTCTAACTGCACCAATCGGAACTGTGATCGTTGATGAGTCTACTTTTGATCAAAGAACAATGTGGTCACCAAGAGGCAAAACACCTCTATTCCTTTTAACTTTGACATATTCATTTATTATCATTGTCTGGGGAATGTTTTTATATTTATTTATTAACTTAGTAAGAATCTTTAAATCCTAAATAATCTGAACATGAAAAAATTACAAAACATGCTGTTGATAGTTATATTATCAGTTGCTTTCTTCTCATTTAGTGGTATCCTTCAAGATGAATGGGTCGTGCCTGATAAATACCAGAATATGAAAAACCCTACTGATCCTGCAGAAGATATAAAAATTGGTAAGTCATTGTACGCCAAACACTGCCAGTCTTGTCATGGTAAGGAAGGTTATGGAGATGGTAAAAAAGCGAATGAAGTTGAAGGTGATCTTGGAGATTTTTCTTCTGAAGAATTTCAAGCCCAAACGGATGGTGCCCTGTTTTACAAAACTACCTTTGGTAGAGATGACATGCCTGAATACACTAAAAAAATGCCAGATGATGAAGACAGATGGCTCATTGTTAACTATATGAGAACATTAGCTGAATAGGCTCTCAATAAGTTTTACTTTATAAAACCATTCGTTATTTAACGGATGGTTTTTTCTTTTACATCAGTTCTTGATCACTGTGATCCCTGGCAAATTATATCCTGTTAATTTGCTACACTTAGCTCCTATATTACTTGACAGAGATAAGCATGTTAATTTATTTATGAAAATTTTAACATAGTTGCATATGCAACTAATATTCACTTCTCCTTATTTTTGGCAAAATTTTAAGAGTTGAAAAAACCTGCATTAGATACTGTTTCACTTATACCTTGGGTTGGCAAAACCGCCAAGTTCATGGATTATTACATTCGTGACAACATGAAGAGTCATGGTATCAATCTTTCAAAAGAACAGTTTATTGTCTTAAAACACCTTGATGAAAAAGATGGTAGAATACAAAATGATCTCGCTTTTATCACCAACCGTTCAAAAACAGCTTTAACAAGATTGATTCAGACAATGGAGAAAAAAGGATATGTTTCTCGTTCGGCTTCTGAAAAGGATATGAGAATAAATCATGTTTATCTCACCGCTTTAGGAAAAGAAATATGGGAAAAATCCTATCCATTCTTTCTTGAAACTATTCAGGAATTACAGAAAGGTATTTCTGAAGAGGAGCTTGAAATCGCGAAAAATGTAATGCAACAAATACAAACTAATATTAATTTGAAAACAAAGATTAACCAATAGAAAAAATGAGAAAGTATATCAACATAGGTTTAGGTATTTTATTGATAGCATTGGCTGTTTGGCTTGTAAACGTCATGGTGCTAAATAATACAAGACCGGACAAAGCACCTGTAAAAATTGTAAAAACCGTATTTGTAGAAAATGTAAAAAACGGTACTGTTCCAATTACCATTACAGCCAATGGAAATTTGGTCGCTAAAAATAAAATAGAAATCTTTTCTGAAGTTCAGGGAGTTTTGCAACCTACCTCAAAAGAATTCAGACCAGGAAACTCATACCGCAAAGGAGAGGTAATCCTAAAACTAAACAGCGAGGAGCATTATGCAAATTTGCAAGCTCAGAAAAGTAATCTCTACAATAACATAACTTCGATTATGCCAGATATTCGATTGGATTATCCTGAGCAATATCAAAAATGGGAGCAATATCTAAGAGATTTTGATTTTGATAGACCAACACCGAAATTACCTGAGATCAACTCCGAAAAGGAAAAGTTCTTTATATCTGGCCGAAATATTTATACCTCTTTCTATAACGTAAAAAATATGGAAGTTAGATTGACCAAATATACGATTCGTGCACCTTATGATGGTATTTTAACAGATGCTATGGTCAACCCTGGTTCTCTCATTCGATCAGGTCAGAAATTAGGTGAATTCATTAACCCAAGGGTTTATGAAATGGAAGTCGCAGTTAATGCCAAGTATATGGATCTGTTGCAAAAAGGAAGCTCAGTGAAAGTAAGCAGTCGAGATACAGAACAATCTTGGGATGGTAAAATTGTTCGAGTCAATGGACGTGTAGACCAGGCCTCTCAGACAGTCAAAGCCTATATTCAAGTAAAAGGAAAAGATCTTAAGGAAGGTATTTATCTCGAGGCTGAACTTGTCGCAAAAGCAGAAAATAATGCTTACGAAATGCCAAGAAAATTATTGGTAAATAACGAAAGTGTGTATGTTTTAAAAGACAGTATTATTGATCTAAAAAAAGTAGATCCGGTATTCTTTACCGACAATACTGTTGTTATCAAAGGTTTGGAAGATGGTACACCCGTATTGAGCAGGACCGTTCCAGGAGCCTATTCAGGAATGAAAGTAACTGTTTATGATTCCAACCCACGTCAATAATTTAACCTTTCAACTTTGACCATGAAAAAAATTATATCCTATTTTATTAAATACCACGTTGCCGTAAACATCATCATTCTTGCGGTAGTAATTTTTGGATATTTGGGTACAAAATCGATGAAATCATCCTTTTTCCCATTAACTGAATCTCAATTTATCAATATTTCTGTCATTTATCCCGGGGCCTCTCCACAAGAGATGGAAGAAGGAGTCATTTTGAAGATAGAAGATAATTTAAAAGGGCTTGTTGGCATAGACCGAGTAACCTCTGTTTCTCGTGAAAACTCGGCCACAATAAGTGTGGAAACATTTCTCGACTCTGATATTGATGTCGTTCTTGCCGATGTAAAAAATGCTGTTGATCGTGTTCCGTCTTTCCCAACAGGTATGGAACCTCCGGTAATTGCAAAGATTGAAGCCATTCTGCCTACTATTAGTTTTACGGTAAGCGGTAAAGATCTGCCGCTTAGAACGCTTAAAAAATATGCTCGTGATGTTGAAAATGATCTACGTGCGATGCCCGGAATATCACAGATTTCGATTACTGGTTTCCCGAATGAAGAAATCGAAATTGCCGTTGAGGAAATTGACTTGCGTGCTTTCGATCTTACTTTTGCTGATGTCGCTCAAGCTGTACAACAATCAAATTTATTGATCTCAGGTGGTAATATTAAAACTGATTATGAAGACTATTTGATCAGGGCTAGAAATCGTAAATATTATGGGGAAGATCTAAATAATATCATAGTTAAAGCGGATCAATCGGGAAATGTAATTTACCTGAAGGATGTGGCAACAGTAAGAGACCGTTGGAATGAAAATCCGGACCGTCTCTTTTTTAATGATGAGGTCGCGATCAGTATACAAGTGAGCAACACCAACAGTGAAGACATGATCGCCTCAGCAGATGCCATAAAAATTTACATTAAAAAATTTAATGGTGAGCATGACAACGTGCAACTAAATATATCAAGCGATAGTTCAATAACGTTAAAACAGCGTACACAACTGTTAACAGAAAATGCGGTCATTGGGATTCTCCTGGTTCTGCTTTTCCTTTCACTTTTTCTTAATGTTCGCCTGGCATTCTGGGTAGCGGCAGGACTTCCGATCTCATTTTTAGGAATGTTTATTTTTGCGGCAAATTTAGGTGTAACGATCAACGTACTTTCTTTATTTGGAATGATCATTGTGATCGGTATCCTGGTTGATGATGGAATTGTTATTGGAGAAAATATTTACCATCACTACGAAAAAGGAAAATCTCCTGTAAGAGCCGCAATTGACGGGACCATAGAAGTAATTCCTCCCATCATTTCCGCGATATTAACAACTATGTTGGCATTTTCGATCTTCTTCTTTTTAGATGGTCGAATTGGAAACTTTTTCGGAGAAGTCGCTACTGTTGTGATTTTAACATTGGCTGTTTCACTGATTGAAGCCTTGATCATATTACCGGCGCACATAGCACATTCAAAAGCACTCATCAGAGATCGTAAAAAACCAACCACCGGTCTTTTTGGTGCCTTTAATAAAATAAACCAAAAGGCAGATCAATTCATGGCTTTTTGTAGAGACAGAATTTATGGACCTGCTTTAAATTTCTTTTTGACAAACAGATTTTTAGGTCTTGCTATCCCTGTTGCAATGCTGATCCTTTCGATTGGCGGTATTCAAAGCAGAATCGTAAGAACTGCGTTTTTTCCGACAATTGCGAGTGACAGGGTGTCTATATCGCTTACAATGCCTCAAGGAACAAATGAAAAAATTACTGACTCGATCATATCAAAAATTGAGGAGTCAGCTTGGATCGTTGCCGAAGAATTTACAGAGAGACAATCAGATAATACGCCTGTGGTTGAAAATATCATCAAAAGAATTGGTCCCGGTTCAAGCAATGCCAGCCTGACGATCAACTTACTTCAAGGAGAATTTAGAGATTTTCCCTCGATTGATATCACCAATGCCATCAGAGAAAAAACCGGTATTGTATACGGAGCCGAAAGTCTCACATTTGGTTCTGGTAGTAATTTTGGAGGTAGTCCGGTGGCAGTATCGCTACTTGGAAACAACATCCCAGAATTAAAAGCTGCAAAAACCGAGCTAAAAGGAATGCTGATTTCGAATCCAGCGCTGAAAGATGTTTCAGATACTGACCCTGCGGGTATCAAGGAAATACGAATCAAATTGAAAAATGATGCCTATATTTTGGGACTGACACTTCAATCAGTGATGAATCAGGTGAGATCAGGTTTCTTTGGTTTTCAGGCCCAACGTTTTCAACGTGGTCAGGATGAGATCAAAGTCTGGGTAAGGTATGAAAAAGAAGATCGATCTTCGATTAGGAACCTCGATGATATGTGGATCTCTACTCCCACCGGAAACAAAGTTCCTTTCTCTGAAATAGCAAGTTATGATATAGCACGTGGAGATGTGGCGATCAATCATTTAGCCGGTAGACGCGAAATTCAAATCTCGGCAGATATGGCAAATACCAAGGAAAGTGCCTCAGATATAATGGCAGAGATCAAGAATGATTTACTTCCTGGTATTTTAGCTAAATATCCTTCTGTTCAACCAAGTTTTGAAGGTCAAAACAGAGAAGCTGAAAAAACAATAAATTCAGCCAATAAGGCGGGAGCTGCTGTTTTGGTTTTAATCTATGTGGTGATCGCTTTTACGTTTAGATCCTACAGCCAACCATTTTTACTCTTCGTTATGGTCCCCTTTAGTTTGATAGGAATTGTTTGGGGTCATTATATCCATGGTTTCGCGATCAATATACTTTCTTGGTTAGGTATTATTGCGCTGATTGGAATTATGGTCAATGACGGCCTGGTGCTGGTCGGAAAGTTCAATACCTATCTCAAAGAAGGTATGAAATTCAATGAAGCTTTATTTCAGGCGGGTAAATCTAGATTTAGAGCCATCATTCTGACATCATTAACAACAGTAGCGGGATTGATGCCTCTACTTTTGGAGAAAAGTAGACAAGCTCAATTTCTAAAACCCATGGCCATTTCCATTTCTTATGGAATTATGATTGCAACGTTTTTAACCTTGTTGATGCTACCCTTATTGCTTTCGATCAACAATAGTTTAACGGTAAGAATCAAATGGTTAATTTCTGGAAAGAAAGTGACGAAAGAAGAAGTAACACGTGCTGTAAAAGAATTAAAATTAGAACAAAATGACGAAGAGTAAATTTTTAGCTATCCTCTTATTGATAACAGGTTTATCAATGAATGCCCAGGCAACTCTGGAGAAACAGGGAGCCGTAAATATTGCCTTGGAAAACAACTTTGATATCAAGGTTTCCAATAATGACCTTGAAGCTGCTAAAAACAGTTCTAGCATTTATAACAGTGGTTATTTACCATCCGTTTTTGCAACTGGAGGAGCCGATTATCAAAGCACTGAAAGTAAGATTGAATTCCAAAATGGAGATACCCAGGACGATATAGAAAACACAACAAATTCTTATTCTGCCACCGTTGGAGTTGATTATCTGTTATTTGATGGATTTGGACGAAAGTATAACTATCGCAAACTTCAGGAGCAATACAATATTTCTGAAATCCGGGTTCGACAAGTTATTGAAAATACCCTACTAGATCTGCTTATTTCGTATTATGACGTAGCCAGATTGACCGAAAACAGAAATAACCTTCAGCAATCTTTGGATATTTCTAAAAGTCAGTTGTTGAGAGAACAGTATGGTTACCAATACGGTCAAAAAACGCAATTAGATGTATTGAACACCGAAGTGAACGTAAATCAAGATAGCATCAATCTATTGAATATCCAGAGAGAATTGGCTAATGCGAAAAGAGACCTGAACGTTATTTTAGGCAGAGAAGTCAACATTGATTTTGCTGTAGATACAACCGTAAATTATGCCATAGACCTGACCTATGACGCCATGCTTCAATCGGCCAAGAGCAATAACACCTTGCTATTACAAGCTGAAAAAAATGTAACTTTAAGTGATTATGATCTAAAAATAAACAAATCCTCATGGATACCTAATGTTGGGGTTAACGGCGCTTATAATTGGAGAGATTCAAATACTGATTCAAATATCAGCAATCCATTTTCTTTGGCTTCAAATACCTCTTCAGGTATAGTTGGTGGCCTCAGTGTTTCATGGAATATTTTTGATGGTGGTCTTACAAAAACACGAGTCCAAAATGCAAAAATCGCTATTGATAACAGCAACATAGAAAAACAGTTGATAGAAAAAGATCTTGAGCGTAATGTTGCCAACGCATGGGAGACTTATCAGAACTCATTATTTATTTTAAGTGCAGAAAAGAAAAATGTTCAAACCAATAGAAGAAATTTTGAACGCAGCGAGGAACAGTTCAAGTTAGGTCAAATTATTACTGTTGAATTCAGGTTGGCACAGGTCAATTTCTTAAGTGCCGTAAACAGTTATAACCAGGCTAAATATACTGCTAAAGTTGCCGAGTTAAGACTCTTACAATTAGGCGGAAAGCTCATTGGAGCAGATTACTAAAAACTTCACAACATAATAACAAAGAGGAGATTGGAATAATCTCCTCTTTTTTTATGTAATAAATCTTACACAAGCCGATTTGCATGACTTATATCATAATTCTAATCTCTAATGATGGCTAATTTTGTTAATCAATTAATAATAATAATCAAAAGATCAAGAAATGGAGACACTAGAAGAGGTAAAGATGAATGTCTATAAATTTGGCAACAAAACAGCTGATGGGAATACAAATATGAAAAACTTATTGGGCGGTAAAGGAGCCAACCTTGCCGAGATGAGTTTACTTGGTATTCCAGTGCCTGCAGGGTTTACAATTACTACAGACGTATGTACCACATATAATAAAGTTGGTAAGGAAGAGACAGTCTCTATGATCAAAGCAGATGTTGAGGAAGCAATCAATAATATTGAAAATATCATGGGATCCACATTTGGTGACAGAGAAAATCCCTTATTAATTTCGGTCAGATCGGGAGCGAGAGTTTCTATGCCAGGTATGATGGATACAGTCCTAAATCTTGGTTTAAATGACGATGTTGTTCTGGGATTAGCCGAGAAAACAGGAAACGAACGCTTTGCGTGGGATTCTTATCGTCGTTTTATACAAATGTATGGAGATGTTGTTTTAGGTATGAAACCCGAATCAAAAGAGGATATTGATCCTTTTGAAGATATTATGGAGGCTTTAAAACACAAAAGAGATATTGAATTGGATACTGAATTTACAGTTCAGGATTTACAAGATTTGGTATATGACTTTAAAGATGCCGTAAAAAAACGTACTGGTCATGATTTTCCTACAAATCCATGGGATCAGTTATGGGGAGCAGTAGTTGCAGTTTTCGATAGCTGGAACGGTGACAGAGCCGTTTACTACAGAAACATGCATGGTTACCCTGCAGATTGGGGAACTGCCGTTAATGTCCAGGCCATGGTTTATGGTAATATGGGAGACAATTCAGGAACAGGAGTATGTTTTACCAGAGATGCAGGAACCGGTGAGGATGTTTTCAACGGTGAATATTTGATCAATGCACAAGGTGAGGATGTAGTTGCAGGAACAAGAACGCCTCAACAAATTACCAAACTTGGTTCTCTAAGATGGTCGGAGTTGGCTAAAGTTGATGAAGACGAAAGATTGGAATCTTATCCTTCATTGGAGGAATTGATGCCAGAAATCTACAACGAATTGAATGAGTATCAGCAAAAATTGGAAGATCATTATAAAGACATGCAGGATATGGAGTTCACCATGCAAGATGGAAAACTATGGATCCTTCAAACCAGAAACGGTAAAAGAACCGGTGCTGCCATGGTCAAAATAGCCATTGATCTTTTAAAGGATGGTTTGCGAAGTGAAAAAGAAGCTTTGCTCATGCTGGAACCTAATAAATTAGATGAATTACTACACCCTGTTTTTGATCCTGATGCATTAATAAGATCGAATGTTATCGCCCAAGGTTTGCCGGCATCTCCAGGAGCTGCTTCAGGTAAGATCGTTTTCTTTGCGGATGAGGCTGCAAAATATAAAAACAGTATTCTAGTTCGTATCGAAACTTCTCCGGAAGATTTAGAAGGAATGAACATTGCCAAAGGTATCCTTACTGCTCGCGGAGGTATGACTTCTCACGCAGCTGTTGTAGCAAGAGGAATGGGTAAATGTTGTGTTTCAGGTGCAGGAGCCTTAAAAATAAATTATAAGACCAGAACGCTTACTGTTGACGGTCATGAATATCATGAAGGAGACTGGATTTCTTTAAATGGTTCTACAGGAAATATCATTGAAGGAAAAGTGGCTACCATAGAGCCGGAATTGAGCGGAGAATTTGCTAAAATCATGGAATTAGCAGATAAATACTCTATAATGAAGGTGAGAACAAATGCTGATTCACCTAAAGACGCCAAAGTTGCTCGCAATTTTGGTGCTAAGGGTATCGGTCTTACTCGAACAGAGCACATGTTCTTTGAAGTGGACCGTATTAAAGCAATGCGAGAAATGATTCTTTCAGATACCGTAAAAGGTCGAAAAGAAGCTCTTGATCAATTGTTGCCAATGCAACGTGAAGATTTTGAAGGAATATTTGAGGCCATGGAAGGATTACCTGTTACCGTTCGTCTTTTGGATCCACCATTACATGAATTCGTTCCACACGTTTTAGCTACTCAAAAAGAATTGGCCAATGATATGCATATTTCTTTAGAGGCAGTTAAAAGTAAGATTGCAGAATTGGAAGAGTTTAATCCTATGTTAGGTCATAGAGGTTGTCGTCTGGGAATTACTTATCCAGAGATAACAGAAATGCAAGCTCGTGCAATTATCGAGGCAGCCTTAAATCTTAAAAAAAGAGGGATTGAGGCCAAACCTGAAATTATGGTACCATTGATTGGTACTATTGCTGAATTCGAGAGCCAGGAAAAAATCATCAGAGATACAGCTCAAAAGGTATTTGAGGAAAGAAATGATACCATAGACTTTTTAGTTGGTACGATGATTGAAATTCCAAGAGCAGCGTTAACAGCACATTTGATTGCAGAACGAGCTGAATTTTTCTCTTTTGGAACAAATGACTTAACACAAATGACCTACGGTTATTCACGTGATGACGCCGGTAAATTTTTACCGATTTATATAGAAAAAGGAATCTTAAACGGAGATCCTTTTGAAGCCCTTGACCAGGAAGGTGTGGGTCAATTAGTTCAACTTGGAACAGAGAGAGGAAGAAGTACAAAACCTAACCTTAAGATAGGTATTTGTGGTGAGCATGGAGGTGAACCTAGCTCTGTAGAGTTCTGCTATAATACCAACTTAAATTATGTAAGTTGTTCTCCATTTAGAGTACCAATTGCGCGTTTATCTGCAGCTCAGGCTCAGATTAAAGCTTCTTGATATTATTTTTGTTAGAGTTAATTGTGAAAAGGGGGTGAATTTATTTATCCCCTTTTTTTTGTTTATCCCTTAAAGGACTTAGAAAATACTTTTTATTTCAAAGTATAACTCTGTATATTCGCTATATGATCAAAGTAGTATTGCTCGGCTCCGGAAATGTTGCTTATCATTTGGCACTGGCATTGAAATCAGCAGACCATGTTGACCTAATTCAACGCTACAGTCGAAATGGAAATAATAATTCTTCTTTCGACACTTCCCTACCCTGTACAAATCAACTCAAAGATCTTGAAAAAGCTGACTTATATATCATAGCGATCAATGATGATAGCATCAGTAGTTTCTCTAAAAAACTGCAATCACTGGATGGTCTGGTCGTTCATACCTCAGGTAGTATCGGAATGAAGGAGCTCGATGAAAATTTAAGAAGGGGCGTATTTTATCCGGTGCAGTCTTTTACAATTCATAAAAAAATAGATTTTAAAAAGGTTCCTTTGATCATTGAAGCAGATTCAAAAGAAGATCTTCAAATGTTGCAAACTCTAGCAAGTGCAATGAGTGATCAGGTTTTTGAACTAAATTCTTCAGAAAGAGAAAAATTACATATTTCGGCGGTTTTTGCCAATAATTTCAGTAATTATATGTTTGCTTGTGCAGATGCATTGTGCAAGGAATTCAAGCTTCCTTTTGATGTTTTAAAACCTATTATTTTGGAAACTGCAAAAAAGATTCAAAACATTGATCCATTTGAGGCTCAAACAGGCCCCGCAAGAAGAAATGATCAAGCTACAATTGAAAAGCATTTAGCGCTGCTACAAGAAGAAAAAAAGGAAATATATCAATTATTATCAAAAGCCATAACCAAATCATATCAACTCAAAGAATCAGATAATGGAAAAAAGTTATAAAGAAATCATGCCGCAAATAACTACCTTCATCTTTGATGTGGATGGGGTGCTAACAGATGGAACTGTCACTATATTTCCGGATGGAGAATTAGTGAGGACCATGAATATAAAAGATGGATATGCCCTAAAAACTGCCGTTAATATGGGTTATAATGTTTGTATTATTTCAGGTGGGACCAACCCAGCCGTTAAATCAAGACTGAGAGCCCTTGGAATTACGGATATATATTTGGGCGCACATCATAAAATTGAGCAGCTTAATGAATATCTCGATATTTATAATATTGATCCTTCAAATGTATTATACATGGGTGATGATATTCCTGATATTCCGGTAATGAAGATTTGCGGTTTGGCTACATGCCCTAAAGATGCAGTTCCTGAAGTGCAAAATTTATCAGGCTACATTTCTTACAAAAAAGGTGGAAAAGGCTGTGTAAGGGATGTGATAGAACAAGTCTTAAAAGTACAAGATAAATGGCAGGGTTATTTTGATGCCAAATATGATTGAATATTATGAGTAGTAAGAGAGAATCTATATATATTCCTTTATTGGACTGGATTTTTAAAGTACTCCATAAGATCAAGATCCCGGGATTTGAGGGAATGAATCTTTATGATTTACTTGAAATGTATATTTCGGGTATTGTAAAAGGCGCCTTAACTTCCAGAGCCGGAAGTATTGCTTTTAGCTTTTTTATTGCCTTGTTCCCATTCGCATTGGTTTTATTGACACTGATTCCTTTTGTACCTATTGAAGGATTCCAGGATGATTTTATGTCGATCGTATTCAAAATGTTACCGTCAAAAGAAGCCAGTGATGCAGTTTCTCATGTACTAAATGACATTGCCAACAATAAATACGGAGAATTACTTTCATTTGGTTTTATTTTGGCAATTTTTTTAATGACCAATGGTGTGAATGCAGTTCTTAGCGGTTTCGAATATACCTACCATGAGATTCAGACACGCACAGTTGTGCGTCAATACATGGTCTCGCTGGGAATATCTCTGGTATTGGCCTTTTTATTGTTAATTACCGTAGGCATTATTATACTTATTGAATTTTTTATAAAATCTCTTAATGAACAGGGTATGGTGAGTGATACCAACTTTTGGTTGGGCTCAATTCAATTAATCGTATTGATCGGTATGTTATTCATAGGAATCTCTCTTTTGTATTATTTTGGTACGAGAGAAGGTAGAAAAAGTTCTTTCTTTTCTGCAGGTACGATACTGACAATTGTTCTATTTCTATTGAATTTTAAAATTTTTCAAATCTATATCGAAAAGTTTTCTCAATATAACCAGCTTTATGGTTCAATCGGGACGGTTTTGATCATTATGCTATTTATTTGGTTAAATTCTATTATATTGCTACTAGGTTTTGAGCTGAATGCCAGCCTATTAAAACTTCATGAACAAAATATAAAAGCAAAAAAATGAAAAAATCGTTTTATTTAATGACACTTTTCACCTTTATTTCTTACTCGATAGGGGCTCAAAGTGTTTTGGGAAAATGGAACAGTATCGACCCGGATACAGGAACAAAAGAGTCGGTGATAGAGGTATATAAAACAGGAGACAAGATCTTCGGCAAGATCATCGAAATATTAAAACCAGAAGACAAAGATAAAACATGCATTGAATGCACAGGTAAAGACAAGGACCAGCCGATCGAAGGTCTTGTTATCGTAAGAGGTCTGAGCAAAGATGGCGATGAATGGACCGATGGAAAGATTCTAGATCCGAAAAACGGAAAGTTTTACAAATGCTATTTAACTTTAGAAAATAACGATAAACTCAAGCTGAGAGGCTATATTGGATTTTCCTTAATTGGCAGAACAGAATACTGGTATCGTGTAAAATCCAATGAATAAATATATTGTGATATTATTGGTCATAGCCAGCTACCAATTATCCACAGCTCAAGGGGTCACAGGGAAATGGAAAACCTATGATATTTTTAACAAAAACAGATCTGAATCAATCGTTTTTATAAGTATCGTGAACAATTCCTTATACGTGATCATTGATGAGATCATTCCTGAGGATCACAAAAATGATTTATGCACCAAATGTACCGGACATCTCAAGGATAAGCCCATAGATGGAATGGTTATTCTTGAGGGCGCCACATTAAAAAATGGTATTTGGCAGGGTGTTCCGATTCTGAACGCAAAAAACGGTAAAAAATACGGATGTCAAATTAGTCTTGCTGCTCCTGATCTTTTAAAAGTAAGAGGGTTTGTTGGCTATCCTATCTTCGGTAAAACACTATACTGGACCAGGGTTGAATAAAATGAATTCAATTGGTCTTGAAAGATTGTCTGCATTCGATCTTCTAAAACTTACCTAAACCTATAACGAACATTTAAACCAAAATTTCCATAAATAAAATCCATTTTTTCAATGATAATAATGGCAGGTCTGTAATCAAGTCCTATTGTAATTGGTGTTCTTGGAAATCCGTATTCAATACCCAACTCTCCCATCACTCCAAGTTTGAATTCACTTGAGAACAATGTAGTAAGCCCCAGCCCTGCATAATAACGAAGATCGGGGCTTCTAAATATTGATGCTACCGCAAAATCATATATCGCATCCACTCCAATATTATCACCAAAGGAAATTGCAGTGTGAATCCTTTTATTTTTTACTGGAATAGTAGCATCCAAGGCTATATTGTTCCCATACATATCACCTAATCTAAGTCCAATCTCTTGCGCACTCAAATGATACGTGAAAAATATAAGACAAATCAGAACTAATTTTTGCATAGGAATAATTTACTATTTATCCTGCTAATTTAAGGAAATACAACCTGAGCTGGTACAATTCCGGTACCAATAGTTTCCAATAGTTCTCCACTGGCAATATTAAAAATTTTTAAAGAGCCTTCACTCGCATAATCACCAGGATCAGTTGCAAATAATTCTCCGTTTTGAATCGCCATTGAGCGATAGAATCCGCCAAGTCCTTGAATTGGTTCAGAGGGCAAATCACCGTCAGTCTCATCCATTTTAAATACCTTACCATTAAGAGAATAATACAACATCCCTGAATCAGAATTTAAAAGAGACGGGTGTTCTGTATTTTGATACTCAAAAAATGATAAAGAATTATTTCCAGGTACTATTTTATACAAATATCCAGCAGTTTCAACATCTGCATATGAAGGCTTTCCTGAGCATAAGACCCATAGGTTACCGCTACTGTCTGAAACTATTGAATTTGGTACATCACCAACAGTTAAAATTGTCTCTATACTGTTATCATTTGTATCAATAACGACTACTTTATTGTTAAACCCATAGCCTCCCTGTAAACAAACATAAAGCTTATCTGTGTCTATGATCATTTTTTCCGGTCCTTCATCAACAGGAATTGTCTCAAGAACAGCATTCGTATCCAAACTTATGACAGTGATGAAATCATCATTACTATTATTTGGGTCGCCCCAGTTTGAGATATATCCTTTACCTTCGTTTACAACCAGATATCTTGGATTGACAATTCTATTCCCCTTGATCTCAGCCTCTTTTACCATGGTGTACTTATTGACAACCAGAATTTTATTTGAATTATTTACAACAAGATATATCTTATCATCGACTATAGTCATGGAATTTAAAATATTTCCGATATCCTCATTATTGACAGCTTGGTAAATATTCTGAACAACTATTCCGTCATCACCTACAAATGTTACGGTACCTGTCCCATTTTGAAAGGGACCTTCATTGGCTATAAAATAGCCTTCTTCATAGTCTCCAAGCGGCAGATCAGGGGTATCGGTATCATCCGAACAGGAGTTCATTAAAATTGCTAAAAAAACAATTACTAAGCTAAATTTTAAGTTTTTCATTTTGGATTTATAGTTTAAAATTAATTTGAAATACGTAGTTTATACCAGGCATCGGACGATATGCCACAGACTGATAATCAACATTAAAAATATTATTTACTCTTAGGTTAAGATCGATCAGATTTTTGAATACACTTCTACTCACAGAAATATCCGAAAGTGAATAATCATCAAGAGTCTGACTGTTGCTTGTGGTGATATATACTTTTCCCACATATTGTAGATTGTAATTAAATGACCATTTTTTCCAGGAATAATTGAGAATTAATCCAGCTCTGTGCTTCGGCACATAGATCAATTGATTACCTGTTTCGTCATCTGTTGCTATGGTGTAGTCATAATTTGTTCTAAGATCAAAAGCATGATCTTCTCTTTTGTATCGATAAGATGCTGACAATTCAAACCCTTGATTTGTCGCATTTTTGACATTTACAGGACTCCACAAATCCCCATTCAAGCCACGCCATTGAATTAAATCATCGCTCTTGATCATAAACCAAGCTCCGCTTATATGAATTTTTTTGTTTTGATAATCTAAACCTGCTTCACCTGAAGAACTAAACTCTGGCTTCAAATCCGGATTTCCGCCTGGTTCCCAATACAAATCATTAAAAGTTGGTAAGCGGTAATTCGTAGAATACGCACCTCTAACCGAAAATGAAGAAGTGAACAGATATCTGGCATCTATCGAATAGATAATAGGTATATCATAGGCTGAAGAGGCTCCTGCTCTTATACTTGTATTATATTTAAACTTTTCCCAAGGTTGATGATGCATTAAAACATAGCCCGTAAAATCATTTTGAGAAACACTGGAAATATTAGTCCCCTTACCTTTCGCATTCTCAAACTCCAGCCCTGCTCTGAAGAATAAATCATTACTCAATGAATATGTGAAATCATATTTACCAATCAGTCGATCACTCGAGCCCATCGATTCAACTTCTGGAATATCTTTATCAAAAAGGTAACTGTATTCTTCCTGCAAGAAGGCAATTTTAAATGAAGAATTAAATCTTTCACCCAAATATGACCAATCGACTAAGAAACGACGGTCCTCATTCTCAAGTTTACTTTTACTCTCTGCAGTTAAGGTTCTTGAAAGTTCTCTGTCATTATCAAAAATACTTGAATTGAATCGCAAAGAGTGTAATTCATTAATTTTGAACCCTAAAGTTGCATTAAGGTTATAATTTAAATAGGCGCCATTTTCATTTTTTAAGGCCGAATTCAGATAAGGGTAATCATTCTCTGAAGTCTGAACTCCCCCAGATATTTTCGCATAGAATTTTTCAGAACCCCAAATACCTGTTAATTGAGTGAAATAAGTATCAAAACTAGCCATCCCCAACAAAGCCTCAAACTGCTTTCTTTCATTGAACCTGACCTCGTCTTTTAAATTAATTGCACCTCCAACAGATCCATTTCCAAATAAAACGCTCCCCCCTCCTTTGCGAACTTCTAGTTTGTCAAAACTATTGGCTTGTATGGTATTGAAATCTGTTTGACCATTTAGCGCAGAATTAATGCCAATACCATTCCAGTAAATACCTGTTTGAGACGCAGTGGTTCCTCTAAGTGAGATGGAAGAAACCATCCCTGCACCATTTTGTTTAAAATAAAAATTGGCTTGTTCTTGCAACAATTCACCCAGACTGACATAGTTGCTTCTCAAAACAGAATCAGTAATGACCTGAATCTCATAACCACTATTCATTACAGGTGAAAAATTGCCATGTAAGACAACCTCATCAAGCTTGTTGATGCTATCGATTTGAGAATAAACGGACCCAGCCGTCAAAATTAAGAAGAGAAATACTCTATTCATACCAATAGTTTTTCTTCCGAAAACTTTGTTGTTTAAAAATCTGGCAGGTTTCCTGGCTTGCGTCTTGTTGTTGGCCTTCCCTTCTTGTGAAAGTGACCTAATTTGTAACAACAACCGCTGTGAATACAGCTAAGCTTACAGTTGCGGAGACAGCTCTCGAGTTGAACGAGATTCCCGTTTTTTTATCCTGTTTTCACAGGACCAAATCGGAGACAAATGTACTAGCTTTATCAATAGCAAAAAAATATATTGACGGCTATTATTAGAAATTATTGTAAACTTGTGCCTCGATTCAGCATTAAAAAAAAGACAAGTCAGAAACCAATGAAAAATAGAAATCTCTACCAATTTTATTTGATATTCTTAGGCTTAATTTTAAGTGTAATTTCCTGTGATCAAGCAAAGGAAAAAGTTAAAATAAATGAAAATAATAACGAATTTATTACTTCAGTTAAATATGCTAAAGGCTTTGATGTTCAATTATATAAAGGATATACAAAACTAATTATAAAATCTCCTTACCCGGATGCAAAACAATATCAAGAGTTTATATTAGTTTCAGATCGAAAAGTCGATTTTGAGGGCTCTAACAAAATTTATGTACCTGTCAAAAAAATGGTTGCGACCTCAACGACCCATATCCCAATGATTGAAATTTTGGACGAAACAAATAGCTTGATCGGATTTCCAACAACTGACTATATCTCCTCAAAAAAAACAGTAGCGCGAGTCAGAAATGGTGAGGTCAAGGATTTAGGGAACGAACAAGATTTTAACACTGAAGTACTGATCAGTTTGCAGCCCGACATCATGGTCGCTTTCTCAATGGGAAAATCAGGCAAATTGTATCAGAACATTGAGAAAAATGGTATTCCAGTAGTTTTCAATGGTGACTGGCTAGAAGATAGCCCATTGGGACGGGCAGAGTGGATCAAGTTCTTTGGTGCCCTCTTCAATAAAAATGAAGAAGCAGATAGTATATTCAAAGCAATTGAGCAAGACTATTTAGAGGCCAAGAAAATAGCACTTCAGGCCAAAATTAAACCGACAATCATGTCTGGCGTTTTGTTTAAAGACAAATGGAATCTACCGGCAGGTGAAAGTTTTACCGCCCAACTTTACAAAGACGCCAATACTGATTACTTGTGGAAAACATCAAGCGGTCAGGGAAGTTTGATCCTGAGTTTTGAATCTGTATTCGAGAAAGCCAAAAAAGCAGATTATTGGATCGGTTCCGGTTATTATACTACTTTGGAAGAACTTGAGTCTGCCAATATGCATTATCAAGAATTTGAAACTTATAAAACAAAGCAAATCTATTCATTTTCGAAAAGAAGGAGTGAAAATGGAGGTGTTGAATATTTTGAGTTCGGTCCTCTTAGACCTCATATTGTCCTCAAAGACCTCATAAAAGTAGTACATCCTGAACTTTTACCAACTTACGAACCTTATTTTCTTCAAAGACTTGAATAAGTAATTTTGATTGCATTAAAAATTCTAACTTTATACAAAATCTTATAAACTGTATTGCACCCCAATAATTCATACAAATTAAAGACGATTTTATTTGTCCTGCTGATGCTCATTCTATTTGTCATAAATGTCAGTTTAGGATCAGTAGATATACCACTCAAATCCGTTTTCAGCAGCTTGCTTGGCTATGGAGAAAGTAAAGAATCTTGGGATTATATCATCATAAATTACAGGCTGCCTAAGGCAATCACGGCTATTTTAGTAGGCTCAGGCTTAGCTATTAGTGGACTGCTCATGCAAACACTTTTTCGCAATCCTCTTGCTGGCCCTTATGTACTTGGGATAAGTTCAGGTGCAAGTTTAGGTGTTGCCATGCTTATTTTAGGCTCTTCGATTATTGGTGGAAGTTTTCAAGTGCTGGCTCAGTCTCAATTCCTTATTTCACTTGCAGCAAGTGCTGGTTCATTTTTGGTTTTGTTTGCGGTAATGCTGGTCTCTAAGCAGGTTAAGAATACGATGAGTATTCTGATCATAGGCTTGATGTTTAGTAGTCTAACTTCGGCTATAATAAGTGTTCTGGCCTATTTTAGCAGTGCAGAAAACCTTCAGCAATTTATGTTTTGGGGATTTGGGAGTCTTGGAAATTTAACCTGGACAGAGGTGCTGATTTTTACCTGTCTTTATCTACTGGCATCGATTTTGATACTCCCTGTTATAAAATCATTAAACAGTCTGCTTTTAGGTGAAAATTATGCAAAAAGTATTGGTATTAACATTCGCCAAACTAAAAATCTAATACTCATCGCAACTAGTTTATTGACTGGAGTGATTACTGCTTTTGCAGGACCAATTGCCTTTATAGGTCTTGCTGCACCTCACATGACCAAGTTAATACTGAATACTTCTGAGCACAAACAGATTATTCCGGCTGCTGCCCTTTTAGGTGCGAATATTATGTTGATCAGTGATACAGTTGCACAGTTACCCAATAGTGAATATACATTACCTATCAATGCTATCACCACTATGTTCGGTGCTCCTATTGTAATCTGGCTATTATTAAGAAAAAAGAAAATGGTACTTTAATCTAATATGAAAAGAAAAGAAATTCATAAAGTATTATCCACCAAAGACCTCAGTATAGGATACGAGTCAAAAAAAGGTCATCAGGAAATTGCAAAAAATGTAAATATTGAACTTCAAAAAGGCGAATTAGTTTGTTTGGTAGGCCGAAATGGAATCGGAAAATCAACATTATTGCGCACATTGAGTAAAATGCAAAGCAGATTAGGGGGAGAAATTTTTTTGGAAAATAAGAGTATTGATGAATTTTCGAGGATTGATCTTGCAAAAATAATCAGCCTTGTCCTTACAGAAAGAATTCCATCAAGTAATTTAACAGTGTATGAACTCATTGCATTGGGCCGACAACCTTATACAAACTGGATCGGTAAATTATTGGAGGAAGACCTTATCCATATTAAAGAAGCCATCAATCAGTCTCATTTGACCGAATTGATGAATGACAGATGCGATAAACTCAGTGATGGTCAATTACAAAGAGCCATGATTTGTAGGGCTTTGGCCCAAAATACTGATCTAATTATTCTTGATGAACCAACAGCTCATCTGGATGTTCAACATAAAATTGAAACCTTCAGACTACTCAAGAAAATTGCTCACAAATTGAACAGAGCTATTTTAATTTCCACTCATGAGATTCAACTTGCTACTCAAATAGCAGATACCTTATGGTTGATGACAGAAGAAAATATAATCACCGGAAAACCCTCAGATCTGATTGAATCAGATAAGATAAATTTACTTTTTGACAGTAAATCAATTTACTTTGACAAAGAAAGTAAGCAGTTTATAATGCATTAGGAAAAATATATTTATATTTTTGCGAAATATTAAAAAACAATGCAAAAATTAATTTTAGTCCTGTTAGCCTTAATTGCTTTTTCATGTGCTTCGGTTCAGCCGGATGGCAGCCAAAAAACTCTTGAGGAAAAATACGCCAATCAGATTCAGGCAGATGATCTTAAGGAGCATCTCTTCTTACTTTCGTCCGATATTTTGGAAGGAAGAAGAACAGGTGAAAAAGGTCAAAAAATGGCGGCAAACTATTTTACGGCCTACTACAAACACCTTGGATTACTCTCTCCTCAGTCGTATCCGGACTACACCCAAATGATTCCTCAGGAATATTTTGATGAGAAATCTAATGGTCCTTCAAAAAACATTTTGGCCTATATAGAGGGAAGCGAGTTTCCCAACGAAGTAATCGTTATTTCCGCTCATTATGATCATTTAGGCATTAAGGGTAGCGAGGTTTATAATGGAGCTGATGACAATGCCTCCGGAAGTTCCGCAATATTGGAGCTGGCGGAATCATTTCAATTGGCCAAAAAACAAGGACATGGCCCAAAACGATCTATTCTATTTCTACACTTTACCGGCGAAGAATTAGGACTCTATGGTTCAAAATTTTATGTTGAGCACCCTGCATTTTCATTAGACAGCACTGTGGTTGACCTAAATATAGATATGGTAGGACGGGTTGACGATAAACACAGTGAGGAGAGAGAGTATATCTATCTTATCGGCTCCGATCGATTAAGTCAGGATCTCCATAAATTATCTAAGGAAACCAACAAGAAATACACAAACTTAACATTGGATTATACCTATAACGATAAGAAGGATCCAAACAATTATTACCAAAGGTCAGATCACTACAATTTTGCTTATCATAATATTCCTGTCATTTTTTATTTTAATGGTAGTCATTCAGATTACCACAGGGTTACAGATACCGCAGATAAAATTGATTATGATTTACTGGCGCTGAGAACAAAATTGATTTTTTATACCGCATGGGAAATTGCCAACAGAGATGAGAGACTCATTCTCGATAAAAATTAGTGAGAAAATAGTATGAATTTTGCAATTATAGATGTAGAAACGACAGGTGGGAAATTTAATGAAGAAGGAATTACTGAAATTGCCATTCATAAATTTGACGGTGTAGGCATTGTGGACTCCTTTATCAGTCTGATCAATCCTGAACGAGAGATCCAGCCTTTTGTGGTCAACCTGACCGGGATCAATTCAAAAATGTTGAGAAACGCCCCTAAGTTTCATGAGGTTGCAAAAAGAGTTGTGGAAATCATGGATGGTTGTGTTATGGTAGCACATAACAGTAGCTTTGATTATAGAATTGTTCGAAATGAGTTCTCTAGATTGGGCTACCAATTTGAAGTACCAACGCTTTGTACTGTGGAATTGAGTAAAATTCTGTTACCTGATCTTGAATCTTATAGCCTAGGTAAATTATGTAGAGCAGTCGGCATCCCAACAAGTGATCGACACAGGGCAAACGGCGACGCTTTAGCCACCATAAAATTGTTTGAACTCCTCCTCCAAAAAGACAAGAATAAAATGATCGTCAGGCAGACGATTAAAGAAGGCAATCAAAGAGACCTTTCAGGTAAACTTTTAAAGATTCTAGACACTCTACCAGTTCAGTCAGGGCTATTTTATTTTCATAGATATAATGGAGACATTATTTATATCGGTAAAGGAAAAAACATTCAAAAAGTTGTCAATAAGGTTTTCTTGAGGAGCTCAAATCGAACCAGGGCCTTATTGAAAGAAATGGACTCGGTAACATTTGAACTAACAGGAAATGAATTGCTGGCCAGACTCAAATATGAAGAAGTCATATCAATCCATAAACCAAAACACAACAGTATCAAAACCATGGTCATTAAATCGATAGCATTTAACCATGAGAATATGATTCTTGTTGACAAAGGTCGTGTCAACGGTGAAAAATCTGTTATATTGATTGAAAATAATCAATACAAGGGCTATGCGTATGCAGAACTCAGACATCAAATAAACAATTTGGATATCCTTAAGAGTCTGATCAGTAATACAGTAAACTACCCCAGGCAGAATATGATCATCAAGAAATACCTATCAGGAAATAAGGTCGAAAAGATCATAAGATTTTAATGAAGTTTCATTGATTTTTAACATACTATCAGCTGATTTTTATCGTTAGATTTGAAATCAAACTTTAATAGTCAAACCTGTGAAAAAGATAATAACTCTTCTGATCGTGCTCATTAGTTATCATGGTCAAAGTCAAAAACAAACAACCTTACCTTATGAATTTGGAAAAGTACAGCCTGAAGAAATTCAGATACGCAAATTTTCAAAAGACACCACGGCAAATGCACTTGTTCTTTACGAACATGGCAATATCGAATTTAAACAAAGTGGAAGCCGTAATTATTTCACAAATACAGTCTATAGAAAAATCAAAATTCTTAATGAAAAAGGATATGATCATGCCACAGTAAAGGTTTTTGTATACAAAAGTGACTCTGGCGACAAGGAAACAATCCAAAACATAAAAGCGGTCACCTACAATTCGCCTAATAAAAAAACAATTCTTACCAAAGAACAAATTTTTACAACAAGTTTAGACGATAAGTACGACGAGGTTACATTTACATTTCCAAACGTAAAACCTGGCAGTGTAGTGGAATATCAATATGAAGTCAAATCAGAATTTTTCTTTAATCTTGTCGGTTGGAGTTTTCAATCTTCAATTCCAAAACTACACAGCGAATTTCATGCAGTAATTCCCGGATTTTGGATCTATAATCGTCATTTAAATGGATCTCTCAGATTATCTGTCAACAAGGCCGACCTCAAGAGTAATTGCTTCGAGATTAGAGGCGCCAGAGCTAATTGTGAGGACCTTACCTAAAGCATACAAGATGTTCCAGCATTTAATTGAAACCTTTGACCTTGAATTTGATGTCGATAAATCTATGACCGATGAAATATATTTGAATGCATTTCTATATCAATATAACAACAATCCTTTTCAGTTGGAAGAGAGAACTTATCCCGTAAATTTTGGCTACAAGATCGATAATATAACCAAAACATCAATCGAGTTACCACCAGATTACAAAATCAAAAATTTACCCGAGACAGTTCATATTAGGCTTCCAAATAATGCAGGTTCTTTTCAAACGACTTTTTCAGAAAGGGATCATAAAATCTTTGTTTTCTCAAATTTGAAACTGAATTACGTTATTTATAATCCAGAGAAATAGAAGCTTCTGAAGGAAATGTTTAAGGAAATCATTAAAACTAACAATAGTTTAATATCTTTAGAGAAAACTACTGGTTCTTGAAAAATGACCCAAAAATAGAGACTTGGAAAGAAAAATGGCATGAAATAATTTACGAAGCAGATTCCAAAGCAGGAAAAACCTTCGATCTGATTTTAATTGTCGCAATTATATTTAGTATAATTCTTGTCATGCTTGAAAGTGTGGAAGAGTTAGACGCCAAGTACCATAACTTCTTTAATATAGCTGAATGGGTTATTACGATTCTTTTTAGCATCGAATATGTTCTTAGAATAGTAACGGTTAAAAAACCCAAGCAATACATCTTTAGTTTTTATGGTATAATTGACTTTTTATCAACGATTCCAAAATACCTCTCTCTTTTTATTGGAGGAGCTCATGCACTTGTTGCGCTCAGGGCCTTACGCCTACTAAGGATATTCAGAATCTTGAAATTGGTAAGATTTGTTGGAGCGACAAATACACTGGGAAAGGCTCTAAAAGCAAGTCGATTTAAGATTCTTGTTTTCATATCGGCAGTGATGATCATTTGTGTGATCATTGGCACCATGATGTATCTCATTGAAGGAGATCCAAGTGGTTTTACGAGTATTCCGAGAAGCATTTACTGGGCCATAGTTACTTTGACAACTGTTGGTTACGGTGATATTGCTCCGCAAACAGCTATTGGTCAACTACTGGCAAGCTTGGTTATGATCTTAGGTTATGGAATAATTGCAATTCCAACGGGTATTGTGAGCGTAGAAATGGCTAAGGATAAAGCCCCAAATATTCATCTTAACACCCTTTCCTGTCAAAACTGCTCTGCTGATAATCATAATGATGGTGCAGAATTTTGCTATAAATGTGGAGAAGAGCTGTAAACTAGTGTTTATATATTTTTTTTCTGCTAATCGATTGGTCTTTATGGATCATTTTGTTATCTAAAACTTCACCAAAAGAAGTGCCGTCTTTTTCTGTAGGTGATTGATTGGAGTTGTTTAACGCGATTACATTTCCGTTTCCACGAACTTGTATATCCTGTGAATGCACAAAAGATCCAAAACAAATCAAAATAAATAATATGAGGTAATCTTTTTTCATAGCTTCTTGCTATTTCTCTTTCTTTCCGTGATATATATTTTTTGTAAAGATACGTTTTGTCTAAGAAATTACAGAAATAGATAAACAAA
>JAAESS010000093.1 GCA_024229195.1 Flavobacteriales bacterium
ATAATCTTTATCAGAATAATAAGTTTTAGCTTGGGTTGGATCGTCAGGATCAAGCGAGTTCAAAAAAGTTCCCAACTCAAAAATTGAAATCTTGTAAGCCGCATCTTTGTTTCCATAAATGGAGTCTAAAGTGAAATTTGGAGTAATTATGGTGTCACCTTCTTCATCTAATATTGGCAAACCAGTTACTGGATCTACCGCTTTTTGATCTCCATCTCTTGTTGAGAAATAGGGAATATCTACAACAACTCTATCTATGACAGCATTATCACCAAAATTTGAGCCAAAAACAGGTAACAAAACCTGACCAATAAAATCACTATTTAAAGCCCCAAAATTATTATCTCTATTGACTCCCAATAGATAAATTGGTTCTTTATTACTGGCATTGTTGTCAACTCTTGACGAATCAACATTTCGGTGGTAAGTAATCACTTCAAAAATTGAATCTCCCACATCAAAGGGCCTTTGACCAGCTAAATCAACTGCAATATCCTCCAGGTCTTTTTCACATGATACGATTCCAAATAAAAATATCAATCCTACACCAATATTTCTAAAAATGGCAACTCTTTTAGACGACATAAATTGTTCTTGAATGTTTTAGCAATCTTTTTATAAAACTTTATTGAGATAAAAGTCAGAATACGCTTCGGTAAATCCTTCAATAGGATGGTATTCCAATACAGGAATATCCAGTTTTTCGATTGTATCAGTAATCTCCTCGTTCAATTCTTCACTACCAAGAATGACAGCATCTGAATTCTCGATGGCAATTTTGACAAAGTTGTCACCCTTACCATCCCTCAAGGAACCTAACTTTTCCTGATCAATCTGATCAAATTTGATCTTATCTATTAATTTTTGTTTGCTCAACACACCAGTAGTATTGTAGTTAAATGCTGATGTTACAATCTTACTATCTGCAAACAATGGATCATTTTTATAATATTCCCTTAGATATAAAGGTAATAAAGAAGCCATCCAACCGTGAATGTGGATGATATCTGGAGCCCAGTTCAACTTTTTAACCGTCTCAACGACTCCTTTTGCAAAAAATATGGCTCTTTCATCATTATCCGCGAACAGATTCCCCTCTTCATCAGTAAAAACCGCCTTTCTTCTGAAATATTCATCATTATCTATAAAATAGACTTGCATTCTTTCTTTTGGTAAGGAGGCAACCTTTATGATCAATGGCATATCCATGTCATTAATGATCAGATTCATCCCTGATAATCTAATTACTTCGTGTAACTGATGCCTTCTTTCATTGATCACTCCAAATCTTGGCATGAACATCCTAATTTGAGCACCTTGATGGTGCATTTCCTTGGGTACTTCGAATGCCATTTTAGACACTTCAGTTTCGGGCAAATAGGGGGTTAATTCAGACGAAATGTAGAGGATTCTCTTATCTTTCATTTATCAATCGATTTTGGATCGAGGCAAAATTACGAAATTATATGCGATATTCGAATTAAAATCTTAAGTTTGAGGGTTCAATTAACATTATTTAACAGCAAAATGGAGGTTTTTGAATCTATAAAATCCCTTCAGCAAAGTTTATCGGCTATTGGTCAAAATTTAACCATTGGACTTGTGCCCACAATGGGAGCACTTCATGAAGGTCATCTTTCCATCGTCAGAAAAGCTCAAGGAGAAACTGATCGGGTTATTGTGAGCATTTTTGTGAACCCAACTCAGTTTGATAAAAAAGAAGATCTTGTCAATTATCCGAACACCCTTGATGCTGATCTGGAAGTTCTCAAATCAATTGGATGTGATTATGTTTTCACACCAAATATACAAGAAGTTTATCAAGGCAAAACAAGATCAGAATCTTTTGATTTTAAAGGGCTTGACCAAGTAATGGAAGGCAAATTCAGAACAGGTCATTTCGACGGTGTGGCGACCATTGTTAAAAAGCTATTTAATATTACAAAACCAGACAAGGCTTATTTCGGAGAAAAAGATTTTCAGCAGTTATTGATCATAAAAAAAATGGTTGCTCTGGAATTTATACCTATTGATATCGTTTCTGTTGGTATCTACAGAGAAGATGATGGTTTGGCAATGAGTTCAAGAAATACGAGACTTAGTCAAGAGCAACGACTTGCTGCTCCTGAAATATACCAAACCCTCTTAAAGAGCAAAAAACTCTTTCAAAACGGAGATCTTGCTAAAGTTAAAAGTTTTGTTAAAAATGAGTTTATTCAAAACACTGAATTGAATTTAGAATATTACGAAATAGCTGATAGTGAAACACTTAAGTCAGCAAAAGAAATTCTTGCCGACAGGAAATACAGGGCTTTTATTGCGGTTTTTGCCGACAAAGTCAGATTAATAGACAACATAGCCTTAAATTAAGTAACTTTGCACCGTTAAAAATTTAAGCCAAAAAATGACTATTGACGTTGTAAAATCAAAAATTCACCGCGTAAGGATCACGGGGTCTGATTTGAACTATATTGGCAGTATTACCATAGATGAAGATCTTATGGATGCATCCAATATAATTGAAGGAGAGAAAGTTCATATTGTTAATATCAACAATGGAGAAAGATTTATTACATATGCCATAAAAGGAAAAAGAAAAAGTGGTGATATCATTCTTAACGGCCCTGCTGCCAGGAAAGTAGCCAAAGATGATATTATCATAATTATAGCCTATGCTTCGCTTGAATTTGAGGAAGCCAAGTTATTTAAGCCTGCGATAGTTTTTCCGAATGAAAAAGATAACTCATTGACATAGTTTTTGAAAATCAGTTCTAAAAAGATCATTTTTACCTTACTCCCCATCGCTTTGGGAGTTTTTCTGATTTGGTATTCCTTATCAAAGTTAAAACCATCAGATATAGAAGCGATCAAAAACTCTTTTAAAACCGCCAATTACTGGTGGGTAGCCTGCTCCTTATTCCTTGGAATACTCAGCCATTTATCGCGTGCATACAGATGGCAATTTATGCTTGATCCATTAGGGTACAAACCGAAGTTTGCCAATAATATTATGGCTGTTTTGGTAGCCTATCTTGTCAATTTGATCGTACCCAGAGCAGGTGAGATCGCAAGAGCGACAACTATTTCAAAATACGAGCATATCCCTTTTGAAAAAGCATTTGGTACGATTGTTTCAGAAAGGGTTGCAGATGCTATCATGTTATTAGGAATTATTGGATTAGCCTTTGTCTATCAAACTGAGTTACTTTCTTCTTATATGTTCAAGGGTGATGAGGAGAGTACAAACTATACCTGGTATATTCTTGGCGCATTGGCCATTCTTGGATTTCTCTTTATCCGATTGATACGAAAATCAAAACATCCAATGGCCGTAAAAGTCCAAAGTTTTGTAAATGGTTTGATCCAAGGTGTTATCAGTATTTTTAAAATGGAAAAGAAATGGGCCTTTATTTTTCATACCTTGTTTATTTGGGTGATGTATGTATTGATGTTCTATGCAACTACTTTCGCCCTTCCTGAAACCACACATCTGGCATTCGGAGCGATCATTGTAGGTTTTGTCGTTGGAGGACTGAGCATGGCACTAACCAATGGTGGATTAGGTACTTATCCCATCTTTGTAGCAAGCGCACTAACCCTCTACGGAATAGATGAGAATCCCGCTCTGGCCTTTGGCTGGATCATGTGGACCGCTCAAACATTGATGGTACTCGTATTTGGAGGGCTTTCATTTATAGTTTTGCCCATTTATAATAAAGATGAAGAGTAATCAAGCATTGATCCTTTCTAAAAGTTGGTTATGAGCATGCAAAAGTTTTACAGCAACGGAAAATTACTGTTAAGTGGAGAATATTTAATTCTCGATGGCGCAGCAGGTATTGGCTTACCAACAATTTTAGGTCAGGAAATGCTCGTCAATAATAGTAACTTGGAAGGTGTTTTATCTTGGGAAAGTCTCGATGAATCAGGAGACTGCTGGTTCGAAGGAAGCTATAGCCTACCCGATCTTAAATTGATCCGTTTTAAAGGACAGCAAAAAGTAGCTGATACCTTGCAAAGCATCCTGATGGAAGCAAAAAAAACCAACCCAAATTTCTTAGACAGCAACCAAGGATTTCATGTGACCACCAAACTGGAGTTTCCTAGTGATTGGGGGCTGGGCAGTTCTTCAACGCTAATCAACAATATTGCCCAATGGTCTGAAATTAATGCCTTTGAATTACTATTCAATAGTTTTGGAGGAAGTGGCTATGACATTGCCTGTGCTCAGATTGATCAGCCAATTATTTATAAATTGAATGAAGGTTCTCCTGAATTCGAATCCGTGAATTTTGATCCTGCGTTTAAGGATCAGCTCTATTTTGTTCATCTGAATAAAAAACAAGTAAGTAGTGAAGGTATCAAGGCCTATAAAAGGAAAAAAGTGAATCAAGATACCATCCGAGATATTTCGAATTTATCTAATAGTCTTTTATCGGTAACCAGTCTTGATGCATTTAATGAGATCATTAAAAAACATGAATCCATTGTTGGAGGACTGCTTGGTATTGAACCGGTCCAACAAAGACTATTTCCAGATTTTTTAGGACAGATTAAAAGTTTAGGTGCCTGGGGTGGAGATTTTATTTTGGCCTCTGGAGACACATCAACAAAAGCATACTTTAACGAAAAAGGGTTTCAAACTGTGATACCTTACGTCTCGATGATCAAACAAACATGAATAAAAAATCTGAAGTAATTATTATTGGGGGTGGCGCAGCTGGTTTTTTTGCAGCGATCAATATGGCCGAATCAAATCCTGATCTAAAGGTCACGATTCTGGAAAAGAGTGGAAAAGTTCTTCAAAAAGTCAAGGTGTCAGGTGGAGGACGATGTAATGTGACCCATGCTTGTTTTGACCCCAAAGATCTTATCGAATATTACCCCAGAGGCAAAAAAGAATTATTAGGTCCTTTTCACACCTTTATGACCGGTGATACGATTGAGTGGTTTGAAAACAAAGGTATTCCTCTCAAGATCGAAGATGATATGAGGATGTTTCCGGAATCAAATAGCTCTCAAACTATCATTGATTGTTTTGTTAATAGCGCTGAATCCGCAGGAGTAAATGTCTTATTGAATGAAAATGTCATAAACATTGACAAATCAGAGGGTCAATACAGCATCGAAACCAAGCATAGTCATTTTAAGGCAGATTCTTTAGTGATTGCTTCAGGAGGAACTACTAAAATCTGGGAGATCATAAAAAAATTAGGACATCATATTATTGCTCCTGTTCCATCTTTATTTACATTCAATATAAAGGATCTTATTTTGGATGATATACCAGGAATATCAGTGCCGGATGCCCATATCAGCATTGAAGATGGACTTTTCGAAAGTAATGGACCTCTTCTGATTACCCATTGGGGCTTGAGTGGTCCCGGAATACTAAAGTTATCTTCACTCGCAGCAATCGATCTGGCACGTTTAAATTATCAATTTTCAGTCTCGGTGAATTGGTTGAATTTACCCTTTGATCAGATTTTAGATAAACTAAAATCCCAAAAGGAAAAAGCCTCCAAGAAAAATGTGCTGCTTAAATCTTGCTTCGAACAAATTTCAAAAAGACTTTGGTCAAAACTGGTGATTTCATCGAATATTAAAGCGAATCAGAACTGGTCAGATCTGTCAAATAAACAGCTTGAAAGTTTATGTGAACAACTGACGCAAACCAATTTTAAATCTCATGGAAAAACAACATTTAAAGAAGAGTTTGTAACAGCAGGGGGAGTTGATCTTAAGGAGATTAACTTTAAACGATTTGAAAGTAGATTACACCCAAATTTATTTTTTGCAGGAGAAGTACTCAATATTGACGGTCTAACCGGCGGCTTTAACTTTCAAAATGCCTGGACCAGCAGTTTTATCGCTGCTAAAGCCATTAGCAATAAATAGTAGAAACATATTTAGTAATATTTTCTTTTAAGCCAAAAGGAAACTTTTACCAGTAAAATCAATGCCGGAACCTCCACAAGCGGTCCAATTACTCCGGCAAAAGCCTGACCTGAGTTCAATCCGAAAACTGCTATGGCAACCGCAATTGCCAATTCAAAATTATTTCCGGCTGCCGTAAATGCCACAGAAGCAGTTTTATCATATTCAGCTCCCACTGATTTGGTTACGAAAAACCCAATGACAAACATCAATGTGAAATAAATAAGTAAGGGTATGGCTATAATAACCACGTCCATAGGAATTTCAACGATCAGTTCACCTTTTAATGAAAACATGATCACAATAGTAAACAGTAAGGCAATCAAGGTTAATGGTGAAATCGTTGGTATAAACTTTTCTGTATACCATTTTTCACCTTTGAGTTTTACCAAAATCAATCGGCTCATGATACCTGCTAAAAAAGGTATTCCCAAATAAATGGCAACACTTTCTGCAATTGTACCAATTGAAATATCGACAATGGCTCCTTCAAATCCAAAATATGGTGGTAGAATTGTTATAAAGATCCAGGCGTAAAAACTATAGGCAAAAACCTGAAAAATACTATTTAAAGCCACAAGTCCTGCACCGTATTCACTGCTGCCTTCAGCCAAATCATTCCAAACTAAAACCATCGCAATACAACGGGCCAGTCCAATCAAGATCAATCCTACCATATACTCAGGATAATCTCTTAAAAAGGTAATCGCCAAAACAAACATCAAAACCGGACCGATGATCCAGTTTAGTAGTAAAGAAATGGAAAGTATTTTAGTGTTTTTGAAAACCTTAGGCAGCAAGGAATATTTGACTTTTGCCAAAGGTGGATACATCATTAAAATCAGTCCGATAGCAATTGGAATATTCGTTGTTCCGCTGCTAAATGAATTGACGAAGTCCGGAAAAGTTGGAAAAAAATAACCAACACCTACACCGATTGCCATTGCTACAAAAATCCACAAAGTTAAATTTTTGTCAAGAAAGCTTAATTTTTTTAATGTCATTAGGATTGAATTTTAGAGAAAACGTAAAACATTTCAGTTGCAATATGCATACTTCTTTCGGCATATTTTTCAGCCTGAATTGGAGTGTTATCAAATGCTTTTGGATCTTCAAACGTAATAGGTATCCGTTTTTCTGCACCCTTAACAATTGGACATCCTTCATTTGCATGGGAACATGTCATAATCGCTGCAAAACCAGACTGTGGATTAAAATCATCATCGAGTTTTTTAGAAAATCCAATGACAGGATGTTGATTTTCTGAATATTTAATACTGTAAACAGGATTATTACCTTCAGATAATTTTTCAATTTCAAACCCTGTGTTTTTCAAGGTTTCTGCGACCATTGGAAACAAAGCAGTAGACTCGGTTCCGCCGGAATAGCAAAAAATATTTGTCACTTTGAAATAATTGGCCATTGTTTGTGCCCATACCTGAGACAAATGGCTTCTACGAGAATTATGTGTACAAATAAAATTAAGATTTATCTCTTCTCCATTTTTCGTTTTTTCACCAATAAAATTGGCAAGCATTTGAAGTGTTTCTTTTCTATCAGTGGATATACTTTCAACATTTAATTTTGAAATATATCTATCGATTTTTGTAAATAATGCCATCATTCTCGTACTGTATTAACAACATCCACTGTTTGGATCACAATTCGAAATGGCCTGTGAGTTGGAATGTTTTAAATTTGGTTTTTGCTGGGCAAATATAGCACTTTCTTGATCTGTTTCAACCGTTGGAAATCCACAAATATCATTGGCCTTGCACCGTGTTGCATCGGCATGGAGTGAGACAATCATCCTGTCTTTCTGAAATTCTATATGATCAACCGGCATCACTGAGGTGGCAAACTTTTCATTACCATATTCCAATTTAAGATCTGTCTCCAGTTTTAATGGTATAATAGCATCTACTCTCCTGATAATGGCCAGGATCTTATCTGTTGTCATGTAATCTTCTTTTCCCATTTCACTCGGACTTTCCCATAATTGAAAATGTGTTTCTTGCCAAAAATTGGTTTTACCTCCGCAATCTGTTGTATCAAATTGTACATTCTTAACCTCCGTTAAATGATAATTGGCTCCTACCAATTTATCCTGAGCATATGAAAATAACAATTCCTTGTTCTGTTGTTGCTCGAGTACTTTTATAAATTCACTTACTTTCATAATCTTTTGTTTTACTTGTTCTTATTTGAAAGGTTTTATACCCCTATTTTTTTACTTCTTTTTTCCATCAAGATGTTGTCTTTCCAAACGCCTGCTAACTGTGCAATCTTTTCGCGATACCCTATCTTACGAAAGCCCAACTTTTCATGTAATTTGATACTCGCCAGGTTTTCAGGAAAAATCCCGGATTGAAGCGTCCAGTATGCATGTTTCTCGCTTTCATCTATCAATTTTTCTAAAAGCCTTTCTCCAATCTTATACCCTCTTGATTTGGCGGCAACGTAAACACTTACTTCAGCTACTCCTCCATAAACACACCTAGAGGAAACCTCTGATAATGCTGCCCATCCTTGTATCTGATTTTCTTTAATCGCCACGAATCTACATGAATCAATATGATTTTTATTCCATTGATCCCAAGACGGAATTTCTGTTTCAAACGTTGCCATTCCTGTTGCTATTCCTTCCTGATAGATCTCGGCTACAGCCGACCAATGATATGATCTCATATGCTTAATCTCAATCATTTTTAAGTCTGAGTTTAACAACAATTAATCTTTGAAAAATCTTCTTTAAAAAGTGTTTTAAACAATTCTCTGGCCAGTTGCCAGTTTGATTCATTGATGCAATATTTCACTTTTGGTGGATTCACTTCTCCTTCGATCAATCCAGCATCTTTCAACTCTTTTAGGTGTTGCGATATTGTTGACTGTGCCAGAGGCAAAACTTCTAATAGGTCACCTGTAAAACAGCAGCTCTGATTGCTCAAATGCTTCAGGATGATAATCCTCGCAGGGTGTCCAAGCGCCTTGGCAAGTTGGGACAACTGTAAGGTGTCTTCTGAATACTCAAATACTTTGGCAGATCTTTTCATTCCTTATATCTATTGTTAATCGCAAATATACGATGATTAAACTCATAAAAAAATAACCCTTAGATTATTTTGCTACCTCTCCTCGATGAGGCATCAATGCATCTCGATATTTGATCATATCCTCTTCTTTAACAGTGATAAATGCAATGCAATAAAGTTCATTGACAGGTTCAACATCTGTTTCATAAAAGAAAAGTTTGTCTTTTACAGTAAATTCTTCCAGATGTACAACATGATGCTTAGCTATTTCTAAAGCTTCAGGCCCTCTAAAATCCCAAATCAATTTAATTTTTCTCTTCAATTTTCTATTTTTTAGCAAAGATATCCATTTCTATCAGGAAATGGATATCTAATTTGTTTATGGAAAATAAAGAATATCAATCTTTTTTTATCCAGGTCAGGATGATGATTCCTAATCTTCCAATAAGAAATATAAACATTCCAAAAACAGGCGGTAAAAAAGCTACTTTTAAACCGGCAGCCATTATTTCAGCAGATACATTACCAACTGATTCTATGGAGTCAAAAGCTCCGATCAATCCGATGATTTGACCAAGAAAACCCCAAACAATGGCAAATAAGGCAATTGAGCTAATTAAACTAATGGTTTTATCTACTGATCCTTTTTGCATAAACCCTTTTACAATTAAAATGATCAGTAAAATTAAAATTAACAATAGCGGATACATAAAAAATGGTCCACCTTCATTTAAACGTTCAAATAACATAATAACTCGATTTTTAATTAATAAGCTCAAAAGTATTTAAACCATTGCTTGACAAAAATGTTTTGCGACGAATCAAAGAATTAGTCAGGGATTTGACAAGTATCTTTTCATAAAGGAAATAAAACAGCAAACTTGGTTAAATCCACCTCTAAACTAGTCAATTACCTCTTTTAAGCCCAGAATTCAAATAATTTATGCAAATTGCACCAATGAATTTCACAAAAATCATAAATTCAAGCTACATCCTGGTTCATTTTTTATTTTGGATTGGCGTATGGTTTTTTTATGTCTACTTTTTTAGTTACAATTCTACAGATGCCAACTTTGTTACCTGGTTTTCTGCCTTTCTTTTGCCTGTTACAATGA
>JAAESS010000094.1 GCA_024229195.1 Flavobacteriales bacterium
CGGAAATAATAATGCTGTACCAAATGGTTTTTACGGAGATCAAATTTGTACAATTTCAAGATATGCCGGTATTAGTAGAAAAGTATCTTCTTTTGGTATATATGAATACAATGCTAAACATGATGAAAGAGAACAAACGGCACATCTAATAGCCCAAATGATTTGGTATTTTATAGAAGGATACAATCTTCGAATAGATGAATATCCTTTCGAATCAAAGAATAAATATAAAAAGTATATCGTTTTGGTTGAGAATGATGCAATTAATTTTTATAAAAGCGATAAAAGTGAAAGATGGTGGATGGAGATTAACTTTAGCCATAATAATTTGGATAAATCTACGTTAATACCATGTACCTATCAGGATTATTTGACAGCGAATAATCAGATAATTCCTGAAAGATGGTTAAAAACCTTCAGAAAATTGAATTAGTACACAATTAACTGAGTTTTTTAGCGTTCTTAGTGAACAAAAGATTAAATTTTGAATGGATTTTTATTTGGTTTTTTTAGATGAAAATTCAATTTCAATTAGTAACAATAAGTTTTAATGTAACAATAACATCTTGTTAGAAAAGTAAAAATTATGAAAAAGTTATCCCTAATCCTATTACTATTTGTCTTCGCTTTCCTTAGCAGTTGTAAATCTGGTAACGACAGAGGTCAATTGGTAGGAGTTTCGGCAAATAAGAAATTTTTTCCTGAAAAGCCCTTTGGAATGGTATTGATTCCTGGTGGAGCTTTCACTATGGGAAAAGGTGACGAGGATGTGGCTGGAGCCTTTAGTGCCCCTTCCAGAACCGTAACTGTACGACCATATTACATGGATGATACAGAAATCACCAATAGTGAATACAGAGAGTTTGTTTTTAGAGTGAGAGATTCAATTCTAAGAACAAAATTAGCCATTTTAGCAGAAGAAGCTGATATAGGAGGAGGAGCTGCAATTGAACAAACTAAAGGAGATATCAGTGGTATTTCAAAATATAAATTTAAAGAACAAGACAGTACCGACAATGCCTATTATAAATATATGATGGACAATTATGGTAGTTTGGGAGATATCAACTCACCTACTGAAGGTCGTTATTTGAACTGGGATGTAGAATTGGTTTGGAACACAAATGAGTTCCCTGATCAGTACTACGCTGAAGCCATGGATAGTTTATATGTTCCAATGGATGAAGCCATGGAGAGAAAAAGAAAGATAGATACGAAAAAGTTAAAGTATGTTTATCTAAGTTTTGATGGAGCTGCTGCGGCCAGAAATGGAAATGCAAAAGATTTCATGAAAAAAGTTGAAGTAGAGGTTTATCCTGACACTGCTGTTTGGGTAAAGGATTTCAATTATTCTTATAATGATCCAATGCACCAGGATTATTTTTGGCACCAAGCTTATAATGAATACCCAGTTGTGGGTGTGAGCTGGAATCAGGCAAAAGCATTTTGTAACTTCAGAACTCAAAAAAGAAATGATTTCCTTGCCGGTAAAAAGAAAGGAACCGGTAGAGAGCCAAGCTTCAGATTACCAACAGAAGCAGAATGGGAATATGCAGCCAGAGGAGGTCTGGAATATGCTAAATATCCTTGGGGTGGACCATATACAACCACAGACAGGGGATGTTTCCTTGCTAATTTCAAACCAGAAAGAGGAAATTATGCAGCTGATGGAGCTCTATATACAGTAGAAGCTAGATCATACAATGCAAATGACTACGGATTATACAATATGGCTGGAAATGTCGCAGAATGGACAAATACAGCATACAACCCTTCTTCTTATTACTTAGGTTCAACGATCAACCCGAATGTAGTTGATAATGCCAACCAGAGAAAAGTGATCAGAGGTGGATCCTGGAAAGATGTAGCTTATTTCCTTGAAGTAGGAACAAGAGATTACGAATATGGAGATTCAGCCAGAAGTTATATCGGCTTTAGAACCGTACAGGATTATATGGGAACAAAAATGTCAGACAGCAATAAATAGAACAATAAATAGCTTAATCAATAATAAAAAAAATAAAAATTATGGCACAATCAAAAACAAAAAAGAAAATGTTCAACATGGCCTATGGTCTGGGAGCAGCAGTAGTAATTTTAGGAGCTCTTTTTAAAATTGCTCACTTTCCTGGAGGAACAGAAATGTTAACCATTGGTATGATCGTTGAAGCAGCAGTATTTGCTTTATCAGCTTTCGAACCGGTCGAAGAAGATTTGGATTGGACAAATGTTTATCCTGAATTAGCAGGAGGTGCAGCAAAAAATCAAGAAGAGGCAAATGATGCACAAGGATTGTTGTCACAAAAATTAGACGATCTTCTACAGGAAGCAAACTTAGATTCTGAAAAAATTTCGAGACTATCTGAAAGTATCAGCAATTTTGCTGGTGCAGCAGAAGGAATGAAACCAGCTACAGATTCAATTGCTGCCTCAAATAGATATGCAGAACAATTATCAGTTGCTGCCATTGAATTGGAATCTTTAAATAGTATGTATATCATCCAGAAAGAAAATGCTGAGCGTCAGGCTGAGTTGAATCAAGAAACTTTGGATAATGCAGAACGTTTAAAAGAACAAATGGAATCATTAGCTACAAACCTATCTTCATTAAATGGAGTATATGGAGGAATGCTTTCAGCTATGTCAAATACAAATTCGTAGAGTTATAATTTTTTAACAAAACTCAATTATTAACCCTATAAAAACTAATTAAGATGGCATCAGGAAAGCAATCTCCAAGGCAAAAAATGATTAATTTGATGTATTTGATTTTCATCGCTATGTTGGCAATGAATATGTCAAAAGAAGTATTACAAGCCTTTGGTTTAATGGACAACAAACTGGTAGCGGCGAATGACGCTGCGTCAGTCAGGAATAATAGATCTTATGAAGATTTGGCCTTAAAAGCCGTGGAGCAATCCGAAAAATACGGTGATATAAAAGTAAAGGCAGATCAAATTCAAAAATTATCTACTGATTACTACGCTTATATCGAAGGAATCAAAGAAGAAATGAAAGGTACTGTTGATGATCCAACAGACTATGAAACAATGGATTCTGGTAAATTTCTTGACGCGAAATTCTTCAAAGGGAATGACGGAGATTATCAAGAAGCAGGTCAGGAATTTGTTGACAAAATGAATAAATACCGTAGCGACCTTTCTTCCATAATCGGAAAAGAAGGTGAAAGTATCAAAAAAGATGTTGATGGTAGATTTTCTACTGATAAAGTAGCGAATAGAGAAGGAGAAGAGATCTTCTGGTTAGACTATAATTACAAAGGATTTCCTTTAGTGGCGTCTATTACCAAAATGACTCAGATCCAGGCAGATATCAAAACAACTGAATCAGAAGTTTTAGGAAATATGTTACAAGGTCAGATGGCTAGTGATGTTTCTATGAACAACTATCAGGCAATTTTGATACCTAATACACCTGCTACGCTTCAAGGAGAAAATTTCCAAGGAAAGATCGTTTTAGGTAGATATGATGGAACACTTAAGCCTACAAAAGTAGTCATCAACGGTAAAGAAATTACCAATATTAAAGATGGTGGAGCCGTTCTTGATTTCCCTGCAGGTAATGTGGGAGAGAATGAGATCAAAGGTAAATTCATTTTTATGGAAAATGGAAAACCAGTTGAGATACCAGTTGAAACTTCCTATGCTGTTGTTGCAAAACCAAACAGTGCGGTAATTTCAGCAGATAAAATGAATGTAGTATACAGAGGTGTTCAGAATCCGATTACAGTTTCTGTTCCTGGTGTCGCTGATAATGCTGTTAAAGCAAGCGCTCCTGGATTGAAAAAAGTAAAAGGAATTGGAAAATATGAGATGGCTCCTGGTAAAGGTAGAGAAGTTAAAATTACTGTAAGTGCAAAGTTGCCTGACGGTACACCAATAACTTCAAGTCAAATGTTTAGAATCAAAGATATCCCGGCTCCTGTTGCGGCAGTAAGAGGTGAATACGGAATGATCAAAATGCCAAAAAGTACATTACAAAAAGCTACAATTAGTTCAATGTTACCTGATTTTGTTTTCGATCTTAAGCTTAGTACAAACGGTTTTAGTGTCAAAGTGCCAGGACAACCAACCGTAATTGTAAAAGGTAATAAGTTTGATGCCTCAGCAATCAGAGTATTGAACAAGGCTAGAAGAGGAGATGTAGTAATCATTTTTGATATCAAGCAAAAATTAGTGGGGAATTCAGGATATTACCTGAAGAATGCTTCTCCGGTAAATGTTGAAATAACAAATTAATCTATATAGAATTATGAAATTGAGAAGTTTAATAATAGCAGTAATAGGTTTACTATCTGTTGGATCGGTAAGTGCTCAGGCAAATCTGCTGAATTCAAAGATCCCGGAGCAGGTAGGTATGAAAACACCAGAGCAGCTCGCTGCAGATAATGACAGCCCATTACCATATGGATATATCGATGACAGAGATATATTGTGGTCAAAAGTAGTGTGGGAATATGTAGATCTGAATGAAAAGATCAATATGCCTTTCTACTACCCGGTTGATACAAGTAATATTAGTTCAACAAGAAGATCTTTATATGATACCATGTTAAGAGGTATTAAAAGTGGTGAGATCATTGATGTATATGATGATTCTTACTTTGAAGATAAGTTGACCTTGAAAGATATTCAGGGAAGGCTTGCCAGAATTGATACTTCTGATGCAGGTATTGAAAGACTGAATGCAGGTGAAGTTCTTACTGATGAGTATGTAGATAGAAGAGATATCACTGCCGGAGACATTGAAGGATTTAGAATCAAAGGTGTTTGGTATTTTGACAAACGTCAAGGTGAGTTAAAGTACAGGCTGTTGGGAGTTGCTCCCGTAGCACCAGATGTTAACTTCATCGATAGTGAAGGATCACAAGATGAATTGATCGAATTGTTTTGGGTATGGTACCCTGGTGCCAGATACACCACGCATGATATGAAAGTGTTCAACCAAAAGAATTCAGCGTTCCCGCTGTCTTATGACCACTTACTTAATGCAAGAAGATTCAATGCAATCATCTATAGAGAAGAAAATATTTATGGCAACCGTGATGTTGCAGAATATATAAAGGGAAATTCACTTTTTCAAGTTTTAGAATCAGATAAACTTAAAGAAGACATTCGAGATAGGGAGCTCGATATGTGGAATTACTAATTACTGAGTTAATAAGAAAAGGACCTCTGCTGCGAAGCAGGGGTTTTTTTATGCCTTTTTTTCATTTGTTCGGAGATCAAGAGATAAGAATTGAGGAATTTACCTCCGATCACCTGAGAAATTATTTAAAAGAGTTAAGTGCTAAACAGTATCTTTGCACAATGAAACAATTGTTAAACTGATTGTAGGTTTTGGAAACTAGTGTAGATTATATTATTGTTGGACTTGGGCTTGCCGGAATTGCCTTTGCTGAAGAACTCAAAAAGCAAGATAAGTCTTTTCTGGTCTATGAAGATAGGTCTCAAACTTCTTCTCTCGTGGCTGGAGGTATGTATAATCCTGTTATTCTAAAACGTTTCACACCTGTTTGGAATGCGAAAGAGCAATTAGACCTTGCACTACCTTTTTATGCATCACTTGAAGAGAAACTTGATACTTCTTTCGATCAACAATTGGATATTTACCGCACATTTAAAAGCATTGAAGAGCAAAATAATTGGTTTATAGCCAGTGATAAGCCGCTACTTCAGGAATTTATGCACCCGGAACTCGTCAAGGTAGAGACAAATCATGTTGTTGCGCCATTTCAGGCAGGAAGAGTTAATCAAACCGGTCGAATCAAGGTGAAAGAATTAGTTTCAACCTACCGTGATTATTTAAAAACGAATGGTCAATTAGAGGAGGAGACCTTCAGGCATGAACGGATCATCACATGGGATACACATATTGAATATAAAAACCATACAGCAAAAACAATTGTTTTTTGCGAAGGAAATGGATTGAAGAAGAATCCATTTTTCAACAAATTACCACTCAACGGAACCAAGGGAGAATTACTGACGATCCATGCACCTGACTTAAAACTGGATGATATCATTAAATCTTCTATTTTTGTTTTGCCTTTAGGTGATGATCTCTACAAGGTTGGTGCAACTTTTAACTGGTCGGATAAAACCAATACACCAACAGAAGAAGCAAGACAGGAGTTAGAGGAGAAATTAAAAACAGTTGTTACCTGTGATTATAAAATTGTAGATCACGAAGCAGGTGTAAGACCCACAACAGGTGACAGGAGACCATTAATTGGTGTCCATAAAGATAATCGAAGGCTCGCGGTACTGAATGGTTTGGGCACCAGAGGTGTTATGATTGCTCCATTAATGGCCAAAAAGTTATATCAATTTCTTGAAAATAATCAAGCTTTGGATCATGAGATAAACATTGAAAGGTTCAAACAAAAGAATTAAGTTTCTTTCTCTTTATAATGCACAAACATATTGATATAGATCAACCTTGAAAGTCTCATGATTAGGGGTGTAAATGCTACTAAAATGACGAAAATTGCGACAAAAGATTCGATCAAATCTAAGCCGATCAAATAAGAAATTACAAAAACTGCAACAGCCAATGCAACTGTGAGGGCATATGAAACATACATGGCTCCATAGAAAAAAGAAGGTTCGATCATGTATTTTAATCCGCAACTTTCACAGTTTTCATAGACCTTTAAATTATTCTTTAGTTTTAGTGTAACTCCATACTTAAAGAATCTACCTTCCTGGCATTGAGGGCATTTGTTGAAAAAAATACTAAATAATTTGTTACCTTTTTTCAGCATTGTGGATTGCTAAGATTAAATTACTTTTGCAAAGATAAATTTTTAAGATAGAATAATGCTGAACGCCCATGATATAACTGTATCCTTTTCAGGAGAAGAATTGTTTTCGGGAATTACTTTTAAGTTGAATGCCGGAGATCGTATTGGACTCGTGGGTAAAAATGGAGCAGGTAAATCGACTTTACTGAAAATCGTATCCGGAGAGCAGGAATATGATCGAGGATCAATGGCCTTTGATAAAGATATCAGTCTGGGTTTCCTTAAACAAGATATTGATTTTGAAGAAGGACGGACAGTCATCGAAGAGGCGTATCAGGCTTTTAAGGAAATCAAGAGTATTGAAGGAAAACTCGAGGCTGTGAATACACAGCTGGCCGAAAGAACTGATTACGAAAGCGAGTACTATCATAATTTAATGCATGACCTCGATGAATTATCGCATCGATATGAGTTGATTGGTGGATATAATTACCAGGGCGAAACTGAAAAAATATTGGCAGGACTGGGATTTAAGCAGGAAAATCTTAACCAAATGACCAACACCTTTTCGGGTGGATGGAGAATGAGGATAGAATTGGCAAAATTACTATTGCAGAAGCACGATATACTGTTATTGGATGAACCTACCAACCATTTGGATATAGAATCGATTATTTGGTTTGAAAATTTTTTGAAGGGTTTCAGTGGAGCCATTATGATGGTGTCTCATGATAAAATGTTTCTTGACAATGTGACCAATAGAACCATTGAAATTTCTCTAGGTCAGATCTATGATTATAAGAAACCTTATTCTCAATATTTGTTATTGCGAAATGAAATTAAAGAAAAGCAGCTTCAGGCTCAAAAAAATCAGGACCGGGAAATCAAACATACTGAGCAACTTATTGAAAAGTTCAGAGCCAAAGCCAATAAGGCTTCTATGGCCCAGTCATTGATAAAAAAACTCAATAAAGTAGAGCGAATTGAAGTGGATGTTGAAGACAACGCCGTTATGAATGTGAGATTCCCAATGTCTATTACTCCGGGTAAGGTAGTTGTGGAGGCTGAGGACTTAGCAAAGAATTACGATGAGAATCAGGTGCTTGAGGATGTTAATATGCTGATAGAACGAGGTAGTAAAATTGCTTTTGTCGGACAAAATGGTCAAGGAAAATCTACTCTTGCCAAGATCATGGTGGGAGAAATCAGTTTTGATGGAGAGATGAAATTGGGTCATAATGTGCAAATCGGATATTTTGCACAAAATCAGTCTGAATACCTTGACGGAGAACTGACGATTCTTGAAACGATGGAAAATGAAGCTACTGACGGAAATCGAGTAAAAGTTAGAGATATGTTGGGCTCCTTTCTGTTTAGAGGCGATGAAGTAGAGAAAAAGGTGAAGGTGCTGTCAGGAGGAGAGCGTAATCGCTTAGCATTATGTAAGATGCTGCTCCATCCATTTAATCTTCTGATTATGGATGAGCCGACTAACCATCTTGATATTGCCTCTAAAAATGTACTAAAAAGAGCTTTGAAACAATTTGAAGGGACCCTGATCCTTGTGTCGCATGACAGGGAATTTTTACAGGATCTTGCTTCGACAGTTTATTCATTCAGAGAGGGTGGGATAAAGGAATACCTTGGAGATATTAATTATTTTCTTGAGCAGCATGAGCTGGAAGATATGCGAGCCGTTGAAATGAGCAGTAAAAAGGAATCAGATGTCAATACTTCTAAAGGAGGAAAACAAAATCATGCTGATCAAAAGCAACGTAAAAAACTTCAAAACCGATTGAGCAAGATCGAAGCTGAAATATCTGATTTAGAGAAAAAGATCATCAATGACGACGCTCAAATTTCAGAAAATTTTCAATTACTTCATGAAGATAAAGAGTTCTTTAACCTATACAATGAAAAGAAAACAAGGGTTGAAGAATTAATGGGTCAATGGGAAGAAGTACAGGAAAAGATTGAATCAATCTAATCTTGGCGTTTGAAAAAATGAAAAGATATTCACTTGTTACTGCTCCGGCACCGGCGGGTATTGTGTCATAATATGATTGACAAATTCCTTGATGCGTGCTTCTTTTTTTTCTATACTCTTGTGATAAGATAATAAACCCACTCCTATACCCTGCCATGACAGTTCTTTCTTTCTGGCATCGATCAAATCAATAAATAAAGTACCTTCAGTTGAACTTGTAACATTGGTATATCCGAATCCGTATCCGGGGCCGTAATAACCATAGCCATAGCCATGACCGTAATACCAAGGATACCATCCGTTGTAGTTGTTGTTATACACGTCAATTTTTTCTCGGGATTTTGTAAAAATATTCACCAGTAGATCTGGATTTTCCGAGGGAACCATTCCTTTTAGTTTGAGCTCCTTTTCAATAGCTCGAAGTATTCTCTTTTTGTCGAGATCAGAAATTTCTACTTTATCGATTCCTTTTTTATAAAACGCATAGGTTTTAAACTCAGTAAAATCTGTTTCTTTATCATAATCTGAATAAACATTAACAGACGAACAGGAAACAAGGATCATGAAAACGATCATGGAAGTCAAAAGATAAATATTCTTCATAAAGCGGTTTTTTATCAAACTTTGGCAATCAAATGATAAATATCAATAACCGTACCAAAGAAAAGAAAACAAAAGATGATATTTGATGGTCGTGCTTGGTTAAACACCACATAATAAGTAACTTGACGAATTATCGGGAGGTATATTGGTTTAAGTTCGTTTCGGGTCAAAGCCGTATGGACAATGTCTGCAGTTGCTTTTACAGCAATATCCTCTCTTTAAATGGTACTTTTCGGTAAACACTTTAAAGCCTTCCTTACTTAAGTAGAAATCTTCAGGTTCTAACTTATTATTGTTAAATTGCATTCGAATTATTTTTCTCTTCCTTTTTTATGCAAATCAAAAGCACATTTTTTTGTTCCAATACTCACATTGCAAAAATAGTGAATTATTGCAGATTGTGCGGCAACATTTCGTTTGGCAGTTTTCATAATATCTCACCGTTACATATATTGTTCTTTTTTTTATATTTTGATGTAAGAGAATCTAAAAAATGCATATGAATTGTTTAAAATGAGCAGTAAAAATCAGAATATCAATCTCAAATTACTCAACGAAAAGGGAATAAAACTAAGCATTAAACGAGAGGATGAAATACATCCGTTTATATCGGGGAATAAATATCGTAAGTTAAAGTATAATCTTACAAAGGCAAAGGAACAGCATTGTCATACATTGCTTTCTTTTGGAGGGGCCTATTCAAATCATATCAGTGCCTTATCCTATGCCGGTAAAAAGCATGGTTTTAAAACGATTGGGATCATTAGAGGAGAGGAGCTTGGTCAAGACTTTGCGCATTTACTTCAGACCAATCCTACCTTAAGATTTGCTCATGAAAATGGTATGCAATTTAAATTTGTGTCCAGAGAAATGTACAGAAAAAAAGAGAAGTCAGATTTTTTGCAAGACCTTAAATTTGAATTTGGTGATTTTTACTTGATTCCTGAGGGAGGAACTAATGCACTTGCTGTAAAAGGTTGTCAAGAAATTTTGACATCTGACGATACTGAGTTTGATTATATTTGCGTTTCTGTTGGTACTGGTGGCACAATTTCAGGATTGATAAATTCGGCATCGGAGAGGCAAACAATACTTGGGTTTCCGAGTTTAAAAGGAGCATTTTTACAAGAAATTATAGAAGAGAAAACAAATAAATCAGAGAACTGGAAATTGATGCATTCATATCATTTTGGAGGATATGCTAAAATCAATGAAATTTTGATTAGTTTTATCAACGATTTTTATCAACAAACTACCATACCCTTGGATCCAATTTATACCGGAAAAATGATGTTCGGTATTATGGATCTTATTAAAAAGAATTTTTTTGAGAGAAATAGTTCTATTCTGGCCATTCATACCGGGGGCCTTCAAGGGATAGAAGGAATGAATCAGCGTTTAATAAGAAAGAAATTACCATTAATTTTGGATGAGAAACTTTAGTAAGATTTTAATTTTTGTTTTAGGGCTTTTGTTATTTGTGGCTTGTGGCACAAATCGATCTGCCAGTAGCAAGGGGAAAAAGAAAGAAATTGATAGCAGAGAACAATATTTATATGCCAAAAGTGATGCTATTTTAAAAGCCTACAAAAAAGAGAATAAGGGAAAGGTAAATGACTTTACTGTTGCTTACATCGGATCTTATAAGAATATTGCCATTGATAAAATGGAAAAATATAAAATTCCGGTAAGTATTACGCTTGCACAGGGTATTTTGGAATCTGGAAATGGGTTGAGTACTTTGGCCAAGAAATCGAATAATCACTTCGGTATAAAATGTCATTCCGGTTGGAAAGGAAAACGCGTTTATCACGATGATGACAGGAAAGGAGAATGTTTTAGAAAATACCCAACGCCTGAGGGATCTTTTGATGATCACTCTGTATTTTTGACCGGAAGAGGGAGATATGAGTTCTTATTCGATCTCAAGCCTGATGACTACAAAGCCTGGGCAAAAGGTTTAAAAAAAGCGGGATACGCTACCGACAGGAAGTATCCGAAAAAACTAATTTCATTCATAGAGACATTTGAATTGTATGAGTATGATGATCTCGTACTTGATGAGAAATCATATAAGAAAGCAATGAAAATGAATGACAAAAGGTTTCAGGATGAACCAGAAAGTATACAAGACAATACCATTGCAGATAATGGGATTGACGACAATGATATTTTTATAACTGTAGTCAAAGGTGATACATTATATTCGATTGCAAAAAGTAATAATTTATCAGTGGATGATCTAAAACAAATGAACGGCCTGGATTCTAATGAAATTAGTATTGGTATGAAATTATTGGTCACAAAATAAAAAACCACCCATTGGGTGGTTTTTGCCTAAACTCAAAATTAATCAAATAATAGAAACTCGTTATTTTTGACCCTTTCTATGTTTGTATGCTTTCTGTTCGCTTTTACCTTTTAATTGTTTCCCTCTTTGATGTGACATTTTTTTCCACTGGGCATACTGATCTTCATTCAGTATTTTTTTTAGTTCTTTTTGATGCGCCAACTTATCATCAAGCATGGCATTCATATGGTTAAACCGATCTGTTGAACTCATTTCCTCTTTATTCAAAGACTTCATTTCGGTTCTTTTTTTGACTTTAATTTCGGCCCATTTTTTATTGAGATCAAGCATTTCTTTTTGCTGATTATCATTTAGGTCTAATTCAAGAGCCATTTTTTTAGTTTGTAAAATGGCATGTTGTTCTGGGCTAAAATCTTCAAGCATTTTTCTTTGCTTTTCTTCGTTTTGGCCGAAGCTGAAAAGTGTAGATCCTAAAAAAAGGATGATCATTAATTTTTTCATGATGTTATGATTTATGTTTATTAATAAGACCTTATTGAATTCGATAGGTTTAATGAAGAGGTTTTAAAATTATGTTAAAACTAATTTTGATTTTCCAATAAGCAGAGTAGAAGATTTCTATATCTTTGATACAATTGACACCAAACCCTTTATAATATATGCTTTGTGTGCATGTTGTTGAATTTAATTAGATTAAAAACTCCTATGAAGATTCTTATCAAATCAATTATTTTATGTCTGGTTTTTTTCGTCCTTAGTTCTTGTACCAATAAAAAGACAGTTCTGACCAAAAGACCCAATATTTTATTTATTATGTCTGATGATCATGCCTACCAAGCCATCAGTGCCTATGAGAATCATTTAATTGAAACTCCCAATATTGATAGAATTGCAAATGAAGGTCTGCTTTTTTCAAATGCTTGTGTAACGAATTCGATTTGTGCGCCATCGAGAGCCACAATATTGACCGGGAAACATACCCATATCAATGGAAAGATTGATAATAAAATGCCTTTTGATACAACTCAGATTACCTTTCCTCAATTATTTCAAAAGGCGGGATATCAAACTGCTATGTTTGGTAAATTACATTTTGGTAATAACCCTAAAGGAGTGGATGAGTTTATGATTTTACCCGGACAAGGGCATTATATCAATCCGGATCTTATAACACCCAGAGGTGATACCACCATTACGGGTTACGTAACTGATATCATCACAGACTTAACAATTGCTTGGCTCGATAAGAAACGAGACAAGAATAAACCTTTTATGATGATGTATCTTCATAAAGCACCTCACAGACCCTGGTGGCCCAGTCCTGATAAGTTTGCCGAATTTAGTAGAAAAACTTTTCCTGAACCGGAGTCTTTATTTGATGACTATAAGGATAGAGGAATCGCCGCTAAAACCGCTGAAATGAATTTATACCGTCATATGATGTATAATCATGATAGTAAGGTAAGACCCGAAACAATTGAAGAAATGGGTGAAGTGAGTCCGGTGGTTGTTGAATATAAGAATGGATTTTACGGACCCTACGGACGGGCAAATGAGGCACAAAAAGCAAAATATGATATCGTGTTAGACAGTATCAATGAAGATTTTAAACAGCATTGGCCATACATGAGTAAAATAGAAAAAATGCAATGGAAATATCAAAGATATATGCAAGATTATCTTGGAACCATATCCTCTGTAGATGATAATTTGGGTCGGGTTTTGGACTATTTGGACGAGAGCGGTCTAACTGAAAATACGATTGTAGTTTACACATCAGATCAAGGCTTCTATTTGGGTGAGCATGGTTGGTTTGACAAACGTTTTGTGTATGATGAATCTTTTAAAACACCATTGCTCATCAGATGGCCAAATGAGATTAAACCTGGCACGACCAATGATGAAATGGTTCAAAACCTTGATTTTGCTCAAACTTTTTTGGACGCTGCAGGAATAGCTATTCCTGATGATATGCAGGGAGAAAGTCTGATTCCTTTGATGAAAGGTGATACAGCTTCCTGGTCAAGAGATGCTGTTTATTATCATTATTATGAATATCCGTCTGTTCATATGGTCAAGCGTCATTATGCAATCGTGACCAAAGAATTTAAATTAGTACATTTTTATTATGATGTTGATGAATGGGAGTTATATGACAGACTAAAAGATCCTCAAGAGATGAATAATGTTTATGAGGACCCTGAATATACAGAACTAGTAAAGGAGCTTCATGCAAAGCTTGTAGAAATGAGAATTAAATATAAAGATTCACCTGAATTGGATCAAAAATATATTGAATTGTATAATGATTAAGTTGTGATTCTTTGAAAATAATTCAATAAAAAGTGTAATGTTTTAGAAGATGAGTCGTCATATTATAAAGAACCATCATTTGGTCATATATTATGAACGCAAAACGTAAAACTTTTTCATTATTCGGACAACAGCTCTTAAAACAAGCAGTAATATACCCCGTTGTGTTCCTTATGATCATGTTTTCTCCATTGTCAGCTCAACAATTGATTGATGGTGAAAAAATGGAAGTTTTGGAGCATAAAATTGTTGTTCAAAATTCTCATGAGGCCGTTTGGGATGCTCTTGTTGAATTTGGAAACGTAAGTAATTTTCATTCTTCTTTTGACGATTCAGTCTCTCTTAATGGAACGAATGAGCAGGCGCAGCTCGGAGTTGAAAGAGAGGTTCAGATTCCGGATGGAATTAATAATATCATTAACAAGGAGCGCATCATTACTTTTATGGATGGAGTTTATTACACCTATGAAGTATATGAATCCGAGAATTTTCCAACAAAAAAAATGCATGTTACCTATGGGGTCAGATTAGATGAAAAAGGAAGAACCATATTGTTTGTTAAGACATTCTACAAACTGAATAATGCGATCAACACCAAATTTTTAAAAAGAAAATTGAATAGATTCGGTACGGATAGTCTTTTAGCCTACAAATATTACATCGAAACAGGAGAAAGAAATACAGATCTCAAAATTCTTAGAAAAAGATATCAGAAGGAAGGAGATGGCGTTGATCCTGATTATTTGGCCATCAGTCAACCTAAAAAATAAAACAGACTTACATCAAAAAAACTTCAGATTCATTTGAAGTTTTTTTTTGACCTTCTTATTATCAATGTCCTTAAAACCTAACCAAAATTATAGTTGAGTTTAACTCCTATGACTACATTTGTTTTAAAAATATAAACTAATTCATATGCAGATGGTACTTTTTATGGAGTGAAGGCTATTTCTCAAAAAGGCAAGCTGAATGATGTTAAAGGTGTTAAAATGTATGATAAAAGACTGGAGGTAACGTTGAACGGAGGTAAAGTTCATGCGCATGTTGTTGCACTTCCGCAGATTCAATAATTACAAAAAGGCAATGGTCAAACCTGAAGATAAGGATTCAAAAACTAAAAAAAGTTACTGGGAAAATATTCATCAGAATAAGGCTTTGACTGATTCCGGTTGGTATCAGTCAATTCCTGAGAGCTCTCTTCAATTAATAGCTGCTTCAAAAATTTCTAAAAAGGCAAGAATTATTGACGTAGGAGGAGGAGATAGTTTGCTGGTAGACCATTTACTGCGTTTTGGATATGAAAATATAACAGTTCTCGATATCTCTAAACAAGCTATTAAAAAGACAAAAAAAAGACTTGGTGAATTGGCAGAAAAAGTCCATTGGATATGCGCCGATATAACCAGTTTTGATTCAGATGCTACCTTTGATCTATGGCACGATAGAGCATGTTTTCACTTTTTAACCAATCAGCAAGAATTAAAACTTTATACGCAAAAGGCAGTTCAAAGTATTTCACAAGATGGAGCAATGATAGTGGGGACATTTTCTAAAACAGGACCTTCAAAGTGCAGTGGTCTTCCTATAAAACAGTATGATGCCAGTACATTGGAGAAACTTGTATCTGGTGAATTTGAAATTATAGAAAATTTTAATTCAGTTCATATGACTCCTTCAAATGTCAAACAGAATTATGTATTTTGCCGTTTTAAAAGAAAATAATCAATTAAATATAAAAGAATGATAACCAGGCTATTACTATTAAGTATCATATTACTCTTATCATGTGAAAGTAAAAAAAAGGACTATGCGCCTTTGTCCAAGAATATGGCTCAGAATGAAGTTACGGTAAATGAGGTACAACAAACTGCTGGTTATACTTATCTCCTGGTACAGGAATCAAACCAAGAGTTTTGGCTCGCTGTCACCAAGACTGAGGTCAAAGTTGGCGAAAAGATCTATTTTACAGAGGCCATGGAAATGAATGATTTCGAAAGCAAAGAATTAAACAAGGTATTTGACCGTATCTTTTTTGTTGATCAGATCGGTAAAAAACCCATCGATGTGGAGACCAAGAAAGCTGAGCTTGTTGCCAAACAACAAGAAGGAATCCAAAAATTACTAGATAGTATCAAGATCAGTCCCGTTTCGGGAGGGTACAGTATTGGTGATCTTTATAGAAATGCTGAGAAATTTAATAAACAAATCGTTAAAGTGCGTGGTCAAGTGGTCAAAGTGAATATGGATATCATGGATCGGAACTGGGTTCATCTTATGGATGGAACAAAAGGAGAGAATCGATCTGATCTCACATTTACAACCAAGGATGTGGTAAAAGTTGGAGATACCGTAACATTTGAAGGTACCCTTGCTCTAGACCGAGAATTTGGGGCCGGATATGTTTATCCATTGCTTGTTGAAGATGCTGTCATAAAGTAAAGGCTTGAATAGAATCAGTTTTCGTGTTTTTTTTCTATTTTTAAAGTGTATTTCA
>JAAESS010000095.1 GCA_024229195.1 Flavobacteriales bacterium
AGTAGGTGCCGTTGGAGCAGCTACTGAACACTCACCTGTTAATGCAGTCAATGTTGCTGCATCTGCAACTGGGGCGGTTGTATCGGGTAAAAATGTAATCGTCACAGTATCGACTGCTGTACATCCCGTGCTAGGATCTGTCACCGTCAAAGTATACACTCCTGGTTGATTTACAAGAGGAGTGGCTGTGTCTGCCCCACCAACAATATTACCTGTACCAGATGTTGTCCATGCAAAAGTAACTCCTGGTGTCGGGCTACTACCTGTTAAGTTCAACGAAGTTACTAAACAGTTAAGTTCATCTGTTGACCCTGCTTCTGCAATCGGTGGTGTTGGATCACTTAAAGTTAAAGGCCCTTCTGGTGTACTCGAACACCCATCGAGAGTAACAATTATATTTGAATATACTCCAGCATCCAAACCAAAAATTTGTACTCTACCAGAATTAGTAGCAGTATTTGTTGCGGTAATAGAAACTGGATCTACTGCAACTCCATCATCCTCATAACTCACTGAATAAGTCGCACCAGGCGTTAATCCTCTTATAACTATCCTACCATCTGTGCCTTCACAAGTTGAAGGATCTTTTGTAGTCGTTCTGTTTATGACTACATCCGGTAAAGTCAAGGTTGCCGCATCCGAAGTTACATCCCCACAACCATAAGAACTACTGCTAACAAATACTCTATACTGATAGGTATCCATAATTGCCATAGCGCCTGTAATATTTAGTGTGGCTGCATCTACATTAGAATAAACCCCTCCATTGCTTAAAGGTGAAAAAGATCCTCCATTATCTGTACTTAATTCCCATTGGTAAACCAAATCCGATCCTGTGGCGACAACATTAAAACTTCCATTACCTGTCAGGCAAATAACCTGATCTGCGGGTTGAGTTGTGATCGCCACATCTTCGACAAGGTTGACTTGAGTTATAGCTGTAATACTCAAAACAGGATCTCCTGTTGTTCCTCCGTATTCAACAACATATCCTTTAGGGGCATAAGATCCTGTTGCTCCACCAGCGTTAGGCAGGTCATTCCATGAGCCAGGCATGCTGGTTACAGAAACATCCGTAATATGAGCATAGTTTTCTTCCTGAGGCGTTCCACTATTAGGAAAATCATTAGGCTCATTATTATTCCAAAAAGCAAAATTAAATGGTGCTGTTGTTGAGCCTCCAGTTGCACCGTTCCAAAACTGAGTTCCTGCCTCTGGCCCTGTGACCCATCTCCATTCACCTTCTGAGCTTGAGCCTTCTGAAATTGCATCACTTGCTCCGATCCATCCAACACCCAAAGCCTGACTTCCTACAAAATCGGCTTCTACCTGTGTAGTCAAAGTCGTTAAATACCCTTGTAAACCATAATACGTTCTTGCCGCGGCCGCAGTTCTTGCCGCAGTCCATGTAATTCCTGGTACAGAAATAAATTCATAGTAATGACCAGTAGATGGTAGATAATTTGCTTCCCCAACAGTGATTGAAAATTGCCTGCTACCACTAGCGATAGCGGAACTGCTAGAGTATAAAACATCTCTAATCGCTGCTTCAAAATCAGTATATAAAGCTGGCCCTGCCAGCGTCAATTCTCCTTGAATCGCATCCCATGATGGTGTTATCCCATTTGAAGCGTGCGTCCCTAAATTATCTAGTGTCAATAAATCTTCGCCATTTACATATCCGGAAGAAATCTGAATATAAATTGCCTCTGTTGAAGTATCATCTTCATCCTCTATTTCAACCGTTGTTACAATATTAACTGAATTACTAGGACCGGGACAATAATCATTATTACCAACTGCGGTTAACTCCGGAGGTTTATTTGACACTATTTCTTCAACAAGAACATTTTCTGCGGAATAGAATTCGTTTCCAAAAGACATGCTGATGGAAAACAAAAGCATGCCTAAAATCATCAAGATTCGAAGTCCTTTTGAAGAATAATAGGATTTTTTAAGAGATCTATTTCTGGTATAATTTAATTTTTCTTGGAGAAAAATTGTTAAATTGTTCATACAATTTGTAATGTTAGTGTTAAAGTTTGAGGTATGCATAAGATCTGCTATCACAAATTCTTTTTGTAATAACAGGTTCAAATTGTTATTTTCTGATTGACTACCGTTTCGCGATTTTTCAGTTTCCATATCTTCTGAATGTAATTAATTACCTGTATGTCAACAATTTATCTTGAAGATATTAGCACTAGTTTTAAAAGAAGAGTTCATCCTTTTTAAGAAGATGTTAATAACTCGAGAAAATTGTTAAGAGCGAAACGCGCCTCGAAAGGCTTTATTGTGCTTTTTTTTTTTGCACAAAAATTTTTTTTTTAGTAATACGCAGTTTATTTTTTTTAGAAAATTTCTTAAGTGTAAATTTAAGCATATCTTTGCACTTATTTAGAATGAATCTAATCTGTTATGATACAAGTATCTGAGAAAGCAAAATTGAAAGCAATTGAGCTTATGAAAGAAGATGGCTTTGACTCTTCAAAAGACTTTATCCGTGTAGGGGTAAAAAGCGGAGGATGTTCTGGCTTATCCTATGATTTAAGTTTTGATAATAAAGAAAAGGAAAATGATAAAATCTTTGAGAATAATGATATTAAAATCATTGTAGACAAGAAAAGCTTCCTTTATCTGGTTGGCACAGAGCTAGACTACTCCGGAGGTTTGAGTGGCACAGGCTTTGTTTTTAAGAATCCCAATGCAAACAGAACTTGTGGCTGTGGTGAAAGTTTCTCCCTTTAATTTTTAATCTGCTGATAATATGAGCAAGTATACTGAAGACGATCTTAAAAAAGAGCTCGAAACCAAAGAATATGAATATGGTTTCTATACTGATATTGAATCTGAAACTTTTTCAAAAGGTTTAAATGCCGACATCATCGTGGCTATTTCAAAGAAAAAGAATGAGCCTCAATGGATGACTGAATGGCGTTTAGAGGCCTTTGAAATTTGGAAGCAAATGAAGGAGCCTGACTGGCCAAATGTAAAGTATGAAAAACCTGATTTCCAAGGAATAAGCTATTATTCTGCTCCAAAGCCAAAAAAAGAACTGGAGAGTCTGGATGAAGTGGATCCTGAGTTACTAAAGACATTTAATAAACTGGGAATCTCAATTGACGAACAAAAAAGGTTAACAGGAGTCGCGATGGACATTGTTATAGATTCCGTTTCAGTGGCTACCACTTTTAAAGAAACCCTTGCAAAAAAAGGAATTATTTTCTGCCCTATTTCGGAAGCAATTCAAGAACACCCTGAACTCGTCAAAAAATATATAGGGAGTATAGTTCCAAAAACAGATAATTTTTACTCGGCTTTAAATTCAGCTGTTTTCACGGATGGCTCTTTCTGTTATATCCCAAAAGGAGTAACCTGCCCTATGGAGCTTTCTACCTACTTTAGGATCAATGAAGGTGGCACAGGTCAGTTTGAAAGAACACTTGTAATTGCTGACAAAGGCAGTTATGTAAGTTATTTAGAAGGGTGTACGGCACCTGCAAGAGATGAAAACCAATTGCATGCCGCTGTTGTTGAATTGATCGCCTTAGATGATGCAGAGATCAAATACTCCACGGTGCAAAACTGGTTTCCCGGAGATGCGAAAGGTAAAGGTGGTGTCTATAATTTTGTAACTAAAAGAGGTATTTGCCATACCAATTCAAAGATCTCATGGACACAGGTAGAGACTGGTAGTGCCGTTACCTGGAAATATCCAAGTTGTGTTTTGAAAGGTGATAATTCAGTAGGAGAATTTTATTCTATAGCGGTGACCAATAATTTTCAACAAGCCGATACCGGAACCAAAATGGTTCATTTAGGAAAAAACACCAAGAGTACAATCATCTCAAAGGGAATATCAGCCGGAAAATCACAGAATTCTTATCGCGGATTGGTACAGGTAGGAGCCCGAGCTAAAAATGCCAGGAACTTTTCTCAATGTGATTCTTTATTAATGGGTAATGAGTGTGGGGCACATACCTTCCCTTATATAGAGGCAAAAAACAAAACAGCTCAAATTGAACACGAGGCAACTACAAGTAAAATTGGTGAAGACCAACTGTTCTATTGTAACCAAAGAGGTATCGATACGGAAAAAGCTATTGCCTTAATTGTAAATGGTTTTAGTAAGGAAGTATTGAATAAACTTCCAATGGAATTCGCCGTTGAAGCGCAAAAATTATTAGAGATCTCATTAGAAGGATCTGTCGGATAATCAAAAAATAAAAAAATAGTCTTTAAGACAATTATACAATGCTACATATAAAAAATTTACACGCCGGAATTGAGGATAAAGAGATCCTTAGAGGAATTGACCTAGATGTTAAGCCTGGAGAAGTGCATGCGATCATGGGACCAAACGGTTCAGGAAAAAGTACGCTGTCATCAGTTATTGCCGGAAATGAAACTTACGAAGTATTAGATGGAGATATTGAATTTCAGGATGAAAGCATTCTTGAACTTGCTCCGGATGAAAGAGCTCACAAAGGAATCTTTATGTCTTTTCAATATCCAGTTGAAATACCTGGAGTAAGTACAACTAATTTTATTAAAACGGCTATCAATGCCAAAAGAAAGGCACAAGGATTAGAGGATCTTCCTGCAAAAGATATGTTGAAACTGATCAGAGAAAAATCAGAATTGTTGGAAATGGATAGAAAGTTTCTCTCTAGATCTTTAAATGAAGGATTTTCAGGCGGTGAAAAAAAACGTAATGAGATCTTTCAAATGGCAATGCTAGAACCAAGCTTATCGATCCTTGATGAAACAGACTCAGGTTTAGATATTGATGCATTAAAAATTGTTGCCAACGGTGTTAACAAACTAAAAAATGAGAATAATGCCGTGATAGTTATAACGCATTACCAAAGACTTCTTGACTATATTGTTCCTGATTTTGTACATGTACTGCACGATGGTAAAATCGTAAAATCAGGAGGAAAAGAGCTGGCTCACGAGCTGGAAGCAAAAGGATATGATTGGTTGAAATAGTTTGAATTGATATGGACTTAAAAGAAAAATTAGTCGCCTCCTTTATGGCATTTGAAAATAAGGGCAATGTAGATCTTGATTCAAAAATTCACGGTATCAGATCAGAGGCCATTGAACAATTTGAAAAGACAGGTTTTCCAAACAGAAAAGATGAGGAGTGGAAATACACTTCTTTAAATTCCCTGTTAAAAAACGACTACAGTGTATTTCCAACAGGTGATATTGCCATTGAACTTAAGGAAGTCAAACAGTATTTTCTTCATGAAATAGAATCGTATAAGATCGTTTTTATTGATGGTGTTTATAGTTCTTTCTTATCAGACACAACCCATGATGTAGCAGATATTTGCATACTTTCATCGGCATTGAAACAACCTAAATACAAAATGGTAGTTGATCATTATTTTGGAACCGTTGCGCCAAAAAATGAAAGTCTAACCTCTTTAAATACAGCTTTTTCAAAAGAAGGAGCCTTTATCCATATTCCTAAAAATGTAGTGCTTCCTAAACCAATCCAGATCCTTCATTTTTCGACAGGAAATGAAAAAGAAATCATGTTACAACCTCGAAATTTGGTTGTAGTAGGTGAAAATTCGCACTTACAGATCTATGAACGTCACCAGAGTCTGAGTAATAATAAGGTACTTACCAATGCTGTGACGGAAGTTTTTGCACATAAAAGAGCGATTGTAGACATCTACAAAATCCAAAATGACAGAAAAACCTCATCTATCATCGACAATTCTTATGTTCAGCAAAAAGACAGTAGTATCGTTTCGATAAATACTTTTTCTTTTGGAGGGAACATTACCAGAAACAATCTTGAATTCCATCAGGAAGGAGAGCATATTACTTCAAATCTAAATGGCATCTCCCTGATCAGAGGTAAACAACATGTTGACAACCATACCTTGGTACATCATAAGCAGGAAAACTGTGAAAGTCACGAATTGTATAAAGGTATTTATGATGAACAATCTACAGGAGTATTCAATGGAAAGGTAATCGTTGATAAACTGGCCCAAAAAACAAATGCCTATCAGCAAAATGACAATATACTGATCGGTGATAAGGCGACCATCAATGCGAAACCTCAATTGGAGATTTTTGCCGATGACGTAAAATGTTCTCACGGCTGTACCATTGGTCAAATTGATGACAAAGCCTTGTTTTACTTGCAATCACGAGGTATTCCAGAAAAAGAAGCCAAGGCCTTAATGCTTTTTGCCTTTTGTAATGATGTGGTTGAAAAAATTAAGATCCCGGTATTAAAATCAAGAATCAATAAATTACTCGCCAAAAAACTTGACGTAGAATTAGGAATGGATATGTAGAGCATCTCTAAAGAATCGAATTTGTATTCTTTATTGCTTTTTCATTTTTCTCATCGATCCATTTCTGACCTTTTACCCTGCGCATAAGATTATCTATATTTCTCATAATAAATATATTGTAGATCGCTTGGGAAAGGTTTTTCGGATTTCTAGCAATGGCCCTCATACTCATCGAAAATCCCGGAGTGATATAACGCATATAGTGCCAGTAACCTTCAGGCATATACAATGTATTACCATGTTCCAGTTCTGTTTTATAGCCTTTTGCATTTTTCAAGGCTGGCCATCTTTCAAAATCTGGATTTGAAAAATCGATTGACTCATGCGTAATTAATGAATGAGGAACTTTATACATATACTTTTTTTCCTTATTCGGAAAAAGAATACATTCCTTTTTACCTTGGAAATGAAAATGAAGGATATTGGCCAGATCAATATCGTAGTGCATAAAGGTATGAGAATCCTCTCCCCCAAAAAATAACATAGGAAGTGATTTCATCAATCTCAACCCTATATCCGGAAAATTAAAATCTTCCTGTAACTCCGGTACTTCTTTTAAAACATTGTATAAAAATATACGATACTTGGTAGGTTCCCTCTGTAAAAGATCGATGTAGGCGCTCATTTTCATGGTGGCATGAGGTTCATTAAAGCCATCCTTATAATCAACAGGGCGATCATCGTATAACGGAACAACCTTATCTCCTACTTTTGCCTTTATATAATCAAAATCCCATTTGCCGGCAGCCGGCCAATCATCAATCAGATTTTCTATCACCACAGGAATCTGAGGCTTCACATAGTTTTGAACAAATTCTGATTTAGAAATGTTTTTAACCCTATCGATATGTTGAAGATTTAATTCCAAGACATTAAAATTATTCTAAGCTTTCAATAACTCCCACCAAAAATTCATTAATATTAAATTTTGGATCGGCTGATAATCCTGTACGCACCACTACAAGATCTTGACTAGGAATGATAAATACATATTGCCCCTTAAATCCATTACAAGAATACATGTCTTTAGGAACATCCGGATGATAAGAACCTGCATTTAGCCAAAATTGTGCCCCGTATCTTCCTTCTGAAGTATTTGTTGGAGTTGACGTGTATGCTACCCATGAACTATCTAATACTTGTTCTCCGTTCCAATTCCCTTCATGTAAATATAACAATCCAAACTTAGCCCAATCTCTTGTAGTTGCCCATGCGTAAGATGAACCTACATAATTCCCTGCCAAATCTGTTTCAATGACTGTTGAATGCATCCCGATCTTATCAATAAATTCACGATACCAGAAATCAAGGTACTCCTGATGACTGTCAAATTCTTTTCTTAGAAGAGGTCCTGAGAGGATATTTGTGGTCCCTGAAGAATAGTTCCATAATTGATCGGGCTCTCCAACCAACTGATTCTCTAATTGAACCTGCCCCATATCACTCTCCAAATACAACATCTTAGTGGCATCAGAAATATTAAAATAATCCTCATCCCAAACCAAACCACTATTCATGTGCAACAGATCATTATATGTGATCTCACTCCTTTCATCATTTGCCCAGGCTTCTAAACCTGTTTTTTCACCAATATCCATTCGATCCTGTTTTTCTAAAATACCATAGATCGCGCTAGTCAAACTCTTGGTCATTGACCAGCCATGCATCAATGAGTTCTGATTAAAACCATCTGAATATTTCTCTGCAATGATCTGGTCTTTGTAGATAACCAAAACTGACCTCGTTTGTTGTACCTGTTCTCCCTCACGATCAAAAGCATTGTTTACAGCCTTTTGAAGTTTCTCATAATCCACCCCACCAAATACGGTGTCCTTTTGAGGCATATTGCCATATGGATATGCTAAAGTGTCTGGAGAAATAAATCGATTAGGGATCTTAAATGGGTTACCTTCCTGATAAGAGTCATTAACCAGAATAGCCCCTAAACCATCTACATAAATTGCCTTCCTTTTCATCAAACCAAAAATCGAGGAGCTGACCGATTTTTCGTCCTCATTGACTTTATAACTCGCAAAGTTGATCGGCAAAAACCCGTTATCCTCTTTTTCTATTGACAATTGATCCCGTTCAGCTAGAAATAGACCCGAAGCCATATTCTTACTCGCATAACCGGTTACAATATTTAGTGCCGGATAATACGTGTAACCCACAAATAAAATTAGGAGCATCAGTAGAATTAAAAAATACTTCAGGAATTTTTTCATAGAAATTGAATCTTTTGATTTGTCAAAAATAACAAATTTTTCAATTCATTTTTTGAGGCCTTAAGCCCTTACTGTCGTATATTTGTATTTTGAATGATTCTAAATAAAATATGTTCGACGTAGATAAAATAAGAAAGGATTTTCCGATATTAAATCGGAAGGTGAATGGGAAGCAATTGGTGTATTTTGACAATGCTGCGACTTCTCAGAAACCGCAAGTGATGATGGATGCTATTGTTGATTATTACAGTAACTATAATTCCAACATCCATCGTGGTGTACATACTTTAAGTCAGGAAGCGACCAATGCCTATGAAGAGGCGCGTGCTAAAATTCAAGATCATTTTAATGCAGCAAAGCCTTATGAGATCATCTTGACTTCCGGTACCACCCA
>JAAESS010000096.1 GCA_024229195.1 Flavobacteriales bacterium
AATATCGGTACTATTGGTGGTAATATTGCCCATGGTGATGCAGCCAATGATCAACCTGCCTTAATGCTCGCAATGCGCGCAACAGTTATAGCAGAAGGTATTGACGGTGAAAAAACAATTCCAATTGATGATTTTTTTCATGGATTTTATATGACAGCACTAGAACCTTCCGATGTTTTGGTAGAAATTCAGGTTCCCAAAGCAAAAAAAGGATCGGGTGGAGCATACCATAAAGTCGAAAGGAAAGTAGGCGATTATGCCACTGCTGGAGTTGCAGTTCATGTTGAGATCGATGATGATGGTATTTGTCAGGAAGTCGGTATTGGACTTACCAATGTAAGTGCCGTCCCAATGCGCCTCGATAGAGGAGAAGAGATATTGAGAGGAAAGAAAATTACAGACGAGCTTATTGCTCAAGTTGGTGTTGTTGCAAGTGAAGATTGCGAGCCCACTTCTGACTTAAGAGGATCTGAAGCTTATAAAAGATCTATTGTAAACACGATCACTCAGCGCATGATTAGACTAGCGATCGAGCGTTCAAATCACTAAAAAAATACAAAAATGAAACACAAAATAACTTTAACAATAAATGGAGAGAGTGTAAGTGCTGAAGTAGATTCTCGCTTACTCCTTGTTCATTTTATAAGAGAGAATTTAGATTTAACCGGAACCCATATAGGATGTGATACATCAAATTGTGGAGCTTGTACAATCATGTTAAATGGACAATCTGTTAAATCTTGTACTTATCTTGCGGTTAGAGCAGATGGAGCAGAGATAACAACTATTGAAGGAGTTGCAGCAGAAGGTACAAATCATCCAATGCAACAGGCTTTTCACGATCAACATGGTCTTCATTGTGGTTTTTGTACACCAGGGATGGTGATTCGATCTCTTGATTTATTGAAACGTAACCCAAATCCGACAGAGGAAGAAATACGTTGGGGAATTTCAGGAAATTTATGTAGATGTACTGGATACAATAATATTGTAAAAGCCGTACAGCAAGCAGCGGAAGAAATGTCAAAAGAATCAGAATCAGTCTAACCTCAAAAATTGTAAATTATGTTTAAATGTAAAACATCACCAGAGGTAGGCGGAATGGGTCACTCTGTAAAAAGAAAAGAAGACGCACGGTTTTTGCATGGTAAAGGTAACTATGTGGATGACGTAAAGTTACCAGGGCAACTGACCATGGTTATGGTAAGGAGTCCATATGCTTATGCCAAAATTAAAAGTATCAATAAGGAAAAGGCGCTGGCGATTCCGGGTGTATTAGCAGTAATTACGGGTTATGATCTGGCAGAATTCAATTTACATTGGATGCCAACTTTATTATCTGATACACAAATGGTTTTACCAACAGATACGGTAATGCATCAATCACAAGAGGTCTGTGCTGTTATTGCAACCGACCGCTATGTGGCAGTCGATGGAGCCGAAGCGGTAGAAGTTGACTATGAGCCAATGCCTGCCATTGTGGATCCCTTTAAAGCATTGGACGAGGATGCACCCTTGTTAAGACCAGATAAAGAAGGACAGAAAGACAATCAAATCTACCATTGGGAAAAAGGAGATCGTGAGAAAACTGATGAAGTCATTGCGAATGCTGACGTTGTCGTGAAAGAACGTATCTACTTGCCAAGGATACATGTAGCCTCAATTGAAACTTGTGGTTGTGTTGCCTCCTATGATAAGGATACACAAAAACTATTGGTTTATTTGACCACTCAAGCACCGCATGCTATCAGAACTGTAGTTGCATTAGTTGCCGGTCACGTTGGACTTTCAGAAGAGAAGATCAGGATCATATCTCCGGATATTGGAGGTGGTTTTGGAGGAAAAGTACCTGTTTACCCGGCTTATGTTGTTGCGATTGCCGCAACTTTCTTAATTGGTAAACCTGTAAAATGGATTGAAGATCGTTCTGAAAACCTGGTGAATGGTTTTGCACGTGACTACCATATGGACTGTGAATTGGCTGCGACCAAAGAAGGAAAAATTCAAGCCTTTAAAGTGTCTACTTTAGCTGATCACGGTTATACAGATTCTTCTGCGAATCCATCAAAATACCCAACTGGAATGTTTTCAATATGCACAGGATCATATGATTATGAGCATGCATTTGCAGAATTAGATGCAGTATATACCAACAAGGCGCCAGGAGGAGTGGCTTATCGTTGCTCTTTTAGGGTAACAGAAGCTGTACATGCCATAGAGCGTATGGTTGATAAATTGGCCGACAAGATTCAGAAAGATCCTGCTCAATTACGTTTCGAAAACTTTATCAAGAAAGAGCAGTTTCCATATGACTCTCCATTAGGATGGAGTTATGATAGTGGAGATTATAAAGCGACCCTTGAAAAAGCCATGGAAATGATTGGCTACGATGATTATAAAAGAGAGCAAGCTGAGAAGCGTGCTCAAGGAAAATTGATGGGAATTGGTATTTGCACTTTCACGGAAGTAGTAGGAGCGGGACCATCCAAAGATTTCGATATTTTAGGAATAGCAATGTTCGATAGCGCTGAAATTCGCGTTCATCCAACAGGAAAAGCATTGGCGCGTTTCGGAACCAAGTCACAAGGGCAAGGCCATGAAACAACATATGCTCAAATATTGGCAGAAGAACTCGGAATTCCTTACACTGATATAGAAATTGATGAAGGAGATACTGATACTGCACCTTACGGATTAGGAACTTATGCGAGTAGAAGTACGCCAACTGCAGGGGCAGCTGCAGCCATTGCTGCCAGAAAATTGCGTGACAAAGGAAAGAAAATTGCTGCGCATTTATTGGAAGTAAGTGAAGAGGATATTGAATGGGAAGTAGGCAAATACAGTGTAAAAGGTGCTCCTGAAAAGTCGAAGACAATTCAAGATGTTGCATTTGCGGCTTATACAAATATTCCTCCCGGAATGGAGCCAGGTTTTGAGGCCACACACTATTACGATCCGCCAAATTTAACATTCCCTAACGGAGCTTACATCTGTGTTGTAGAAGTAGAACAGGAAACGGGAGCCATTGATGTCAAACGCTTTGTAGCGATTGATGATTGTGGTAACATTATTAATCCAATGATCGTTGAAGGTCAGGTGCATGGTGGATTGACTCAAGGGATTGCCCCAGCGATGTATGAAGGAATTGAATACGATGATGAGGGTAATGTATTGAACGGAACATTGATGGATTATTTAGTGCCAACAGCCGTAGAGTCACCTCATTGGGAAACAGGTCATACAATTACGCCTTCACCGCATCATCCTCTAGGGGCTAAAGGAGTAGCCGAATCACCAACGGTTGGTGCACCACCGGCAATTGCCAATGCAATTATTGATGCAGTATCGCCATTAGGTATCAAACATTTGGATATTCCTATAACACCTGCGAAGGTTTGGGAGGCTATTCAGGCGCATACCTGAGATACATGAAATAATTAATTATGGTCGATTCGTAGTTATTATATGATAAGAGAACAAGTTAAACCCGGGTTATTCAGTTAATAAAGGGAATTGAAAAAAGAAAAAAAATGAAAACAAATTTAAACAAGTCTTTTGAGGTACCTCAGGGTACTGAATTAGTCTGGGAACACTTAATTGATCCGGAAAAAATTATGGATTGCGTGCCTGGAGTTTCAGTTGATGAAAAAGTAGGCGATAATCACTACAAAGGAAAAGTAGGGATGAAGTTCGGACCAATGGGTGTTAAATATGATGCTGATATTTATTATAACGAAATTGACAGAGAGAACAGAAAGATTGTTCTTTCAGGAAATGGTGTTGATTCAAAAGGCAATGGAAATGCTGAAATGAAAATGACAGTAGATGTTACAGAACTCGACACTGGTGGTGTAAAAATGGATGCTATTATGGATGTTACTGTAAACGGTAAAATTGCTCAATTTGGTTCAAGATTGATCGATACGGTTTCTAATCAGTTATTCAAACAATTTGTTTCTAATTTTTCAAAGAAGTTAGCAGCAGCTGAAGCGGCGGCCTAATTAACAAAAAAAATCATTTTCACAAAGCTATGCCTGTAAAGGCATAGCTTTTCTAAATTTAAGCTGTTGAATAAAGACATCAATTTACTTATAGAAGGTTTTTATAAGCACGATTATATTTTAAACGAGGAACTCGCTACATCTGTATTCTTGCTAAAGAATTTGGAGAAACCGCTACTTTTGGAGGGTAATCCAGGAGTTGGAAAAACCATGTTGGCCAAAACTCTGGCAAACGAACTGGGTACTACTCTTATCCGATTACAATGCTACGAAGGTCTGGATGTGAATACAACTATTTACGAATGGAACTATCAAAAACAACTTCTTCATATCAAACTCTTTGAAAAAGAAAAGGATAAGAAAGCTCTTGGACATCAAATATTTGGGATGGATTATGTTCTTAAACGTCCATTATTACAATCTATAAGCTCAGAAGTTCCGGTGGTCTTGTTGATTGATGAAATTGATCGGGCTGATGAAGAATTTGAAGCGTATTTACTTGAGTTATTATCTGATTTTCAAATTAGTATACCTGAATTGGGTACCATTAAAGCAGTCTCAAAACCATTGGTAATTCTCACCTCAAATCGAAGTAGAGAATTAAGTGATGCACTTAGGCGTCGTTGTTTGTATCATTGGGTAGATTTTCCATCCAAAGCAAAAGAGATTGATATTATTGCTAAAAAGTTGCCACAGATAGAAGAGGAATTGGCAAGTCAGGTAGTTACTTTTATTCATAATCTCAGAAAGTCAAGTCTTCACAAGCCACCAGGTATTGCCGAATCACTGGATTGGGCAAAAACTTTATTGCTTATGAATGTGAAAAATATAACTGATGAGATTGTTCATAATACCATTGGTAGTGTATTGAAGCATAAAGAGGACGTTGATTTTGTAAGAAATAAAAGTGTTCAGGAATTTTTATTCCCAATTGATTAAATATAGGACAGTTGTTTTTTGAAAAACAACCATTTTTCACATCTTACATAAAGATTGTTGAAATCAAAATTTTGAAGACAAGAAGGAAATTTTATGTCAAATGCAGGAAGTATCGAAAACATTTAAGGAAAGACTCATCGATTTTACGATGTATTGTCGAGATCGTCAGTTTGTTTTGGGACCTCAGGAAACGAGGGATGCTTTTGCTATAGCAGAATTAGGTTATGTTTTAGATCGTAAATTATTCCAATACAGTTTAAAAGCTATATACTGCAAACGTAAAGAGCATTTTGATCGATTTGATGAGATGTTTGATCGTTTTTGGAGTCGTTATTACGAAGAGAAACTTGAAAAGCGAAAGAAGAAATTACAGCAAATAAAAAAAGAACCTGATACTGCGACGGTGATTTTTTTAGGAGCGAAATTCAAGGTCCCTAAAAAAGAAAACAAAATTGAGTCCAAACAAACCAAAGGCGCAAATGAGTCCATTCGTTTGCGTATGACTGATTTTTCTAAGGTTAATGTTACTGATAAAGAGCGTCTTGAAGAATTAGCTGAAGAGCTCTTTCATCAAATGAGCATGCGTTTTAAAAGGAGGCTTGAAAATTCAAACAGAGGTCGAATTGATATTCGCAGAACTATGCGACATGGATTAGATAAAGGTGGATGGTTGTTGGATCTGGCGCACAAAAAAAAACGTAAAGAAAAACGTAAAGTTGTTTTTATATTAGATATCAGTGGTTCCATGGATACCTACAGCTACTATTTGCTACGGTATGTAATGGTTCTGAAAAAATATTTTAAAAGCCTCGAGTTTTTCACATTTAGTACCCATTTAACTCATGTAACTCCCTTGCTTAGGCAAAATAATGAGCAAGAGATTTTGAAGCAGATTGGAAGGAACGTGAATTCCTGGTCTAGCGGAACCAAAATAGGGGAGTCATTAACTGATTTTCTTTCGAGTTATGGAAATAAATTTTTAAGTCAAAAACACATTGTTGTGATACTGAGTGATGGATTGGAAACCGGAAGTGTAACTGTGCTTAAAGAAGCAGTTCGACAAATAAAAAGAAAGTGTAAAACACTGATCTGGTTGAACCCATTAAAAGGGATGCAAGGTTACCAGCCTATTCAAAAAGGTATTGTCAATGTCATGCCACATTTGGATGCTTTTGAATCTGCACATAATTTGGACAGCCTGATGAAATTAGAAAAATTATTGATCGATGTTTAGTGAATTAGCCATAAAATTACAGGAGTATCTTGATCAGGGCGTAAATTTAGCCGTTGCTCAAGTGATTGATAGACAAGCTCCAAGCTCAAGCAAGGTCACTGATAAAGCCATTATTTTAGAATCTGGTGAGCTTGTAGGATGGATTGGTGGTGGTTGTGTTAGAGGGATAGTGATCAAAGAAGGCTTGGAGGTTATCAGCAGCAAAAGATATAGAAAGGTTCGTATTTCTCCTGAGGGAGGTTTAAGTAGTGGTACTCATATAAAAAATTATATTATGTCATGTCAAAGTGGGGGAACAGTAGAGGTGATGATTGAACCGGTATTTCCGTTGCCTGAGTTAATTGTTGTTGGAAAATCTAACATTGCAAGAAAATTGGCATCCATCTCGGCAGCAGCTGATTTTAAAGTTACAGCTATGGCCAAAGATGCTGATGAACATATGTTCCCATTGGCATCAGTGATTAAACAGCATGTTGATTTTTCAGATATCAAGAATTTCAGCAATACCTATGTGGTTGTTGCCACTCAGGGAGAGGATGATGAAGAGAATGTTGAAAAAGCACTGGCGACTTCTGCTAATTATGTTGGATATGTTTGCAGTAGAAAAAAATCAGATCTATTGAAGCAATATCTGGCTTCTAAAAAAGTATCCAATGATAGAATTGGGGTTTTAAGAAGCCCCGTAGGCTTTGATATCAATGCAAAACTTGCCGGAGAAGTAGCCATCAGTATTTTGGCTGAAATTGTTGAAGATTTCAGAAATGAAAAACCAGCTGATTCTGGTTGCTGTGGATCGATGGCCAGTGAAAAGAAAGAGCCTGTTGAGGATCAGATGGTGAATGAAAAATTTGATGAGGAATACTATATTAACCCTGTGTGCGGTGTTCCGGTTTCTAAGAAGAGTCCAAAACACATTATTGATTATAAAGGCGAAAAAGTATATTTCTGCTGTGATGGTTGTCAGGTTAGTTTTGAGAAAAACCCGGCGCAGTATATTCGGGAAAAGCAGTAGGCCCCTACATAATTCGATATTTCGCCTACTGGCTAGACAGGAATTATTTGTTTCAAAATCAAATTGGATTTAAGCTTATACCAGGAGATTATTGGAATCTACTTCTTTTTTATAAAACCAACAATAAGCCAATACCAAAAAGAAATATAAAACCAATAATAATTGTTTTCCAAAATAGATGTGCCTTATTTATTTCCATAAACTGAAAGGCAATACCAAAAAATTTTAGAGCTGATAATATTAAAATAATTAAAACAACATATTTACCCACAATCTTTGATATCATTGCAGAAGTTATGGTCAACAAGATGAGTACAATCCAGGTTATAGTTGTCGAGTTTTTCATACTAAAAAAGTAAATATATTACTGGAAAAAGCATCATCCATATTAAATCACACATATGCCAAAATGCTGCACTGGCCTCAACATCTTCAATACTTGTATTCGATTTCTCCTTTATGATTCCAAAATAAACCGATGCTAAAATTACCAAGCCAACGATCACGTGTATCACATGAAATAAGGTAAGCATCCAATAAAAAGTAAAGAATGTGTTATACCCAACTGTAATTCCTTCATTTAGCTTTTCAGCATATTCAAAACTTTTTAAACTTAAAAAAAGGCATCCAAAAAATATGGTTAAGAGTAGTAGCTTTTTAAACCGAGTTTTATTTCCTTTTTTTAATGCTTTCACTGAAACAGCCATGAAAAACCCACTTGTTAATAAAAACAAAGTGTTAAACATTCCGAATGTAGTATTCAATTTTAAACTTGAATTATGAAACAATTCTGCTTCTTCGTTGCTGTAGTGGGCCATAGCAATCAAAGCAGCTCCAAAAGTGAATAGTTCTAAAAAGACGATGATCCATATAAGAATGCCTCCTGGCGGATACCATATATTTTTTGAATTAATTTGCTGTACACTCATAGTTTAGCCTTTGTCTTGAGACGCTATTTTTGCGACGGTGCAAGTTCTATAATCAGGTTAGAATGACCTATGATTTTTCTCACTTTTAAATTTATGTAGAATAGGGGTTGTTGTTATTTCTAAGGTCAGAATTGAAAATTCGATATTTGGATTACTTTCTTTCGACATTCTAATTACCTCCTTTCAGCCGGTGATCCTGATTTAGGAAACGATGCTAAAGCAAAATCCTGTAAAATGCTGACGCATTTCAGACTTTTTTGTTTTCACCCCTTTTTGAAAGCGAGCTTTCAATGGGTTGAAAACAAAAAATCCCTTCAAACTTATGTTTGAAAGGATTTTACTTTGTCGGGGTGGCAGGATTCGAACCTGCGGCCTCCACGTCCCAAACGTGGCGCGATAACCGGGCTACGCTACACCCCGAATGATTATCTTATATTTCTGCGGAGAGACAGGGATTCGAACCCTGGCAACGGTTGCCCGTTGACAGATTAGCAATCTGCTCCATTACCACTCTGGCACCTCTCCAATATCTTTTTAAAGAACTAAAATTTTGGTTTGCAAATGTATTATATGGAATAGAATCATGCAAACATTTTTCATTTTATTTTATCAAAAGATTGTCCCATTAATTTAAATAAATAAGTGAATCATTTTCAAAAGAAATAAAATTCATTTCCCCACAAGAAACACAGATAAAATATAGCGCTGTTAATTTTTAAGATATCAAATGCATTGAATAGAAAAAATTCTATATTTGTGGGTATAATATTTAATTTATCTAACATTATAACAAGTATGAAAATATTTAAAAGCTTTATGATGCTAATGGTTTTAGCATTTATTTTTGGTAGCTGTTCTGGCATTAAAGTTGTAGATTCCTGGAAAGGTGATGACATTGGAGATCTGGCAAACGAAAAAATTTTAGTAATTGCAAGATCGGATGATATGGTGGGTCGACAAAGATTTGAACAGGAAATAGCTGAAAGATTAAGAGCTTCAGGTATTGATGCTACGGAGAGTTATAAAAAGTTTCCTTCGATGAAGCAGAATCAGCAGCTCACAGAGGAGCAAATCGCCCAAAGGGTTCAGATTATTAAAAATGAAGGTTATGTAGGAGCAGTACTTACTGTATTAAAAGATATGAGTAAACAAATCGTAACTTCTGAAACAGGAGGTTATGTATCTGGTGGTTATTACCCATCGTACTATGGTGGCTATTATGGTGGCTTCGGAGGTTATTACGGACGTGTTTATTCTCCTTATGGTTACGGATACGGTGGAAGTTATGTGCCTTCAGAAACTAGAACCTATACATCGGAAACCTATAGTTTGGAAACGGTGATCTACAATTTGAATTTGGAACCAGGAAAACAACTGCAAGGGGTTATTTCGATTGATATAACAGATCCTAAATCAGCATCTAAAGTAGCTCCAAAATATGCGGATGCAGTTGCAAAGCAATTGAAAAAATAGATTAAAAATAATTTCAATTTAAAGGCTTAAGTAAAATACTTAAGCCTTTTTTTATGGATTTTTACTTTTTGAATTTTATAAATGCAAAATTGCTTAATGGATTAGCTATTGCTGCTTGCCATTAAAACTCAAATTTCCATTAGTATTTATATCTTTTTCTCAAGCTGAAAAGTAGCTTCTGTTTGGAATTACTTTTATCGAAATCGTTTTCTTAGATTCATACGATTGTTTCTCTGATATCTATGCCTATTTCGTATTTTTGCGCTCCTTATGAGACGATTTACTACCGTATTAATTATTCTATTTGTTTGTGCAGCAGCACAAGGTCAAACTGAAAAAGAAATCAATAACCAGGCGCAATTCTGGACAAGTATAAATAGCACTTGGCGCTTTAGCGATCATTGGGGCGCAATGGGGGACTTTCATATTCGGAGAACTAATTTTATTCAAGATCCTAATTTTTATTTTTTGAGATTAGGAGGAGTTTATTGGATTAATGATAAAATCTCCTTAGCCGGCGGAGCTGCAGCATTATGGCTAGCAAAACCTGATATGAATGATGGGTTTAATTATGCACTTGAAAAAAGGATATATCAGCAATTACTTTGGAGAAGTGTCAATGGAAGGGCGAAGTTTTTACAAAGAATCAGAAACGAACAACGCTGGCATGAGGTTCTGGACCCTGAGGGAAGTGTCAATAGAATTCGATTCTCAAACCGAGTAAGATTTCTTTTTTCTGCATCAATTAGAATATTTGAAGATGAAAAGAAACCTCGATTAGTGTTGTCTGACGAAATTTTGTTTCATTTCGGAAAAGAAATCGTTTATAATACCTTCGATCAAAACAGATTATTTATTGGAATAAGTCAACGTTTGAATAAAAGATTATCCTACGATTTCGGATATATGGCTGTTTACCAACAAAAATATAGTGGTTATAATTATGACCTAAATCATACCTTGAGACTCTTCTTCTATTCATCTCCTGACTTAAGAAAGAAAAAAGATGAAAAGCTCCCTCATTACCCTGTTGGCGATATTGAGTAAATAGATAAAAATTGCATTTAAGACCTTTTTTTGCTTACATTAGTTATGTCAAAGACCGCGGTAAAATGAGGAAATTTATAGTTATTATCTTATTGCTTAGTATTCATTTTAAAGGTCAAGCACAAGACAGATTTTTGACTTATGCATCCAAGGATTCCATAGATTCAGATCCTCGTTTTAAAGGTAGTCTTGGGGCCAATTTAAAGTTAAATGGGTATTATGATGTTTTTGGAGGACTTCAAGACAGCGATACTTTTAATGTAGGATTGATCAATGTTTTTGGTACAGATGATTCACAGAGTTTTAAAATGGATTTGTATCAAACTCAAATCAAGCTTGATGCAGCCTATATAGATAAGCAAGGAGAAGCCATAACGGCCTTGGTTGAATTCGATTTTTGGGGAGGAAATGGTCATATGAGATTAAGAAAGGCATATGTTGAATCGAGACATTGGCAAATAGGTCAAAATTGGAATAATTTTGGAGATGAAGCAATATGGCCGAATATTATGGAGTGGGAAGGACCGCCATCAGGAATTTGGTTACGGTCACCTCATATAAAGTATTTTAATACATTTAAAAATCCGAATTGGATTTATGAAGTAAGTCTAGAAGCACCTATCACAGATTATATCGCTTTTCCGGAATTTGATCTTGATTTGGAGGAGGCTTATCAAATTGCTCCGGACCTCACCTTTGCCGTAAAGAAAAAATATGACTGGGGACATCTACGTTTATCATCTATTTTCAGAAATATTCGATACAAAGATGATAATAAAAACTATAATTTTTTAGGTTATGGATTTGCTTTCTCAGGAATTTATGCAACTCAAAATCAAAATAATTTACAATTTCAGTTTGTAGGAGGAGAGGGAATTACGGCATATATGACAAGTATCTCAGGTTTAGGTTTTGATGGTTATAGAGATAATAATGGTGATGTAGTTCCAACACCGGCGTTTGGTGGATGGATATCATATGAATATTTTTTTACACCAAGATTTCACACTAATTTTGTATTTGGTTTTACGAGCTATGATTTTAATAATGTAAAAGAATTTTTTGCAGAGGATGATGAGAATGCGGATCTTGCGATTCAAGGAGATTTTTATAATTCTCATTATTACGGTATTTTCAATCTGATGTATGAGCCGTTTGAAAGAATGACTATAGGCCTGGAATTAGATTACGGAGGAAAAGATATTCGTTTAGACGGAATTGCTAATAATGAAGTAATTGATATCTCAAAATCAAGAGACGCCATGCGTATAAGTTTTGGATTTATGTTCTACCTCTAATAAGCCTGTTGATGAATTTTACAGTATTCAATTGTTAATTTAGAGCCATAATTTCGAACGAATTAGACAAAATTAATTAGTTAATTATCTATGAAAATTTATTTTTCTTTATTCATCTTATGTATTCCATTTTTTATAGGATGTAATAATTCAAATAAGGATGAATCCTATCAAAAAGTATCGGCGTATTC
>JAAESS010000097.1 GCA_024229195.1 Flavobacteriales bacterium
ATTTTATTGACAATAAAAAAAGTCCCTGACAAGAAAACCTGACAGGGACTATTTTTTAATTTTTAATTTTTTGCTTATAAATGCAATGCGATTCCTATACCACCTGCAGAGGTCGTACCACCACCAAATTCAAAAATGACTCCAAAAGTGTCACTGAACTTGTATTCTACACCAGCATGGAGGTTAAGAGATAGATTGTCATCTCCATTTAGAAAGAAACCAGCATCAACACCGCCCCATATATCCCAAGGTTCGGCCAATTTTAACAATCTGTCAAAGTAGTAGTCTCCTCTGGCACCAATTGCCAGGGTATTATTACCTCCAAACCAAATTCTTGCTTCTGGTGAAACTGTAATATCAGGATGGACTTGAAATTCATAATTCCCGGAAATACTCGGATATTCACCGAATTTTACAAACAGGTTTAAGGCATTACCGTGATTTTCTTGCGCATAGACTTTACCTGAAAGTGCGAAAAAAAGACCGGCTAAAACAAAAAATGTAATAAATTTTTTCATAAAAGTTAAGTTTGAGTTTTTACAAATATACGAACTTAAAAAGACACTGAAATCCTGATAAATAAAAAAGTGATAATGTTCGTTAGAACATATAGGGGATTAGCCGGTAAGTTCTAGTCTTATAATTGAGATAGGTTTCTCCGAAATAAATTTCCAAAAACCGTTCCTCTAGTCTGATCTTAAACAGAAGAATAATGATGAGAACAGGAAATACTGAAAAATTCACCAATTGGAAGGAGTTGAGTATTCCAAAAGCGAAAAACAATATTAGACCGGAATACATAGGGTTTCTGATTACCCGATATAGTCCTTGACTTATAAAGCTTGCATTGAGTTTTACTTCAGGTTGTATATTAAACTTGCCTAACTTCATGACAACAATAGCCCAAAAGCAGAGTGGAAATCCGAATAATTGAAAGAATAGTAAATAACCATAACAAAGAAATTTTGTAAAAATACAAGGTAAGTTAAACAGGATAGCTGTAAATACACCAGTATTTTAGATTCTGTAGACATGAGTGAAAAATAGGTTTTTGATTCTATTATGAGCTTCACAAGAAGTCAAAACATGACATATATCATGTTATTTAAAATTATTCTAAATAAGCCTATGTCAAATCAATATTTCATTTTACATTTGCCTTGGATATATCTATTTATAATTAATCTAAATAAAAATAAGTAAATTTAAACCAGAATGAAATGGAAATTATTAGTTGCTGTTGTCATGATAACATCAGTAACATTTGCACAACAAGATACCAAACAAGATTCCTTAAGGGTAATCAACAGGTTAGGTTATAACAACCAGCAGAGTAAACTTACTATCGGGGGATATGTACAAATTGATTATAATGAACCTGATGGTGCAGCACCAGGGAAGTTAGATGTTCATAGATTAGTTCTCTTATTCGGATATAAATTCAATGAAAAAGTAAGTTTTCTTACAGAAATTGAACTAGAGCATGTTAAAGAAGTTTACGTAGAGCAAGCCTTTGTAAACTATAGTTTTAGTACAGCCTTTAATTTGCGGGGTGGATTGATGCTTGTTCCTATGGGATATGTGAATGAGTATCATGAGCCTCCTGTTTTTTACGGAGTTGAGAGACCGGGACTCGATAAATATGTCGTTCCGACAACTTGGAGAGAACTAGGGATTGGGGCTACAGGAAATCTTCAAAACTTATCTTTAAAATATCAGGCTTATATCTTTAACGGTTTTATTTCGTATAAGGATGGCGATGGAAAATTGCGCGGTGTAGACGGCTTGAGAAAGGGAAGACAAAAAGGTGCAGAATCAGTGATTCATAACCCAAATCTTTCGGTGAAATTTGATTATTATGGGATTTTGGGATTGAAAGTAGGCTTAGCTGGATATTTTGGAGAAACTCAATCTGATGATCCTTCAATAGAAGGTTCAACTGTAGGCGTTTCAATGATTGGACTGAATGCTTCCTACAATATTAAGAATCTTGATTTCAGAGGTCAGTATATCTATTCAAGTTTATCAGGAACCGAAGCATATAATGAATTAACAGGCAAAGATCTTGGTTCTAAAATGGATGGTATGTATCTAGAGGCAGCCTATGATTTTATGCCTTTGATCAATAGAAACTCGACAAAACAATTGTCTTTGTTTTCTAGATATGAGACCTATAATACGCATGCAGCCACAGCTGGAGATCTTGAGAAAAATGAAGCATTTGACAGACAGGATATCACTTTTGGATGTGATTTTAAATTAGCTCCCGGAGTTGCGGTCAAGGCAGATTATCAATGGAGAACTGATGCTGTCGAAAACAGTAACAGAGATAACTTATTCAATGTTGGAATCGGAGTAATGTTCTAAAATAGTATATTTGTCCTTTCTTTCTAGGAGGAGGAAAGGACGTTTTTTTTTATGAAAATATTGACTTACATATCAATCATATTTTGTTTGAGTTTTCTCTCAGATATTCCAAAGAATTATCTAAAAAAAATAGATAAAGAGGTATACAATACTTTTGAAATAACCTCTTACGAAAAAATAAAGATTGATCTTCCACAAGATATCATAGATCGAATGTCAGCTGATTTTAAACCAGAAGCATTTTTCAAAATCAAAAAAGAAGAAGATCATTTAGGGTATTTTTATTTTGGAAAGGCCCCGAGCAAAACAGATGAGTTTGATTTTGTGATCATCTTCGATCAGGAAATGATCATTAAAAAAATTAAAATTCTTGCTTACCGGGAAGATTATGGTGGAGAAATTAGCAGTAAAAGATGGTTGAGACAATTCGACGGTTTAGATAAAAATAGTTCCTTGAGGTATGGCTCAGATATCATGGGAATCTCAGGAGCTACTATATCCGCCAGATCTATGACAAATACAGTAAATAGTATTTTATTGAACCTTTCAAAATTTCACCAACAGCCATAACAATATGAAACTAAAGGGTTCTTTAGACTTGATGCCTCGGCAATTCAGAATATTTGTTATCTGTTTTATATTGGTTTTGAATATTGGTTTCTTTACCGGATTCAGTTTTGTTAGGGTGACTACCTCATTGAATGCCCAGGGAATAGAACAAAATTATTTAGGTAATGAAGAAGATGAGGACGCACAAATCATGCAATTCAAAAAATCTGAAAAAGAAATATTGACCTTAATTCATAACCACATTCTTTCTTTATCATTGATCTTTTTTGTTCTTGGAGGTTTATTGTTGATGACAAATACCCCATCAAAACTCAAATCAATTTTATTATTTGAACCATTTTTATCCTTGATTCTGACTTTTGGCGGTATTTATTTGCTCTGGTCGGGTGTGATTTGGTTTAAATATGTGATTATGATTTCAGGAATGGCAATGGTCATTTCACTCCTTTTAATGAGCATATTGGTGATTTGGTCTTGCTTATTTCCGAAAAGTCTCAATAGATAGAGCCAAAGAATAGACTTTAATATATAAATTATATCCTTTTTTACTTAAGGTTTCACATTTCAACTTAAATCAAATGCATCTTTTTAGAGTTACTAAGTGGAAGAAACTCCATGTTGGTTATAAACGAATTTCTA
>JAAESS010000098.1 GCA_024229195.1 Flavobacteriales bacterium
AAAACCAACACATCGTAAAAGACATTTTCTAAATCAGAAAGATCACTGATTACTGTTTTAAACAACACAGCCCTTTTCCACTCTACCTTAAGACTGTCCATTTTAGCTATCATTGTGGGCTTTACCTTATCTGAACTAGGTAAAAGGAATTTTTCAGATTTATGTTTCTTGATCAAAGGCATCAAATCATCAAAAGTTCTTGTACCAACATAGATTTTACGCTTTCTGTAAACCACATATTTTTGCAAATAAAACGCAACAGCTTCTGAAAGGCAAAAATATTTCATGTCGTCCGGGATAATTACCCTCATCTCATCAGCCAATCTAAAGTAATGGTCAACAGCATTTCTACTTGTGAAAATAACCGCCGAAAAACTTAAAAAATCTATTTTCTGATTTCTTACTTCTCGAGAAGTTTCTCCTTCTACATGAATAAAAGAGCGAAAATCTATTTTCACTTTTTGTTTATTCATCAAATCGAAATAAGGAGATTGCTTTGCTTTTGGAGCTGGTTGCGAAACGAGTATAGTTTTTACTTTCATATAATTTTGTTTTATTCAACAAACAGTTTATAAATAACTATAAAGGGGCTTAATTCAAGGGCGCAAAGGTACAAAAATAAATAGAACAAATTGTTAAAATTGAGTTTTTCATTTTTGATCAATACAAAGTAACGGAATAATGTAAGTGCAAGGGAAGCGATGACACCAAAAGTTATCAAAAACTTATGAAAAACACCTACGCTGTAATTGGTTAAGATGAGTAATGGAAAAATAACTATTGAAATTAGTACTAAATTGCTGATTTTGAGAAAAGTAAAGTAATTTTGACCGTCTTCTAATTCAAAAACATTACTGAGTAAAACACCTACAAAATACCTTAAAATAAAATATCCAAGTGTCATCAGTACTATTTGAAAATATAGGTAAAATTGTTCTGGAAACTGTTCTGGAGAAAAAGCATTCAGGGCAAAATAAAAAGCAAGTGATATGTTAAAAATTATTATTACAAAGGAAATAATGTGAAACCGATTGAATATCAAGGGCCTGGTTTTGATATAATCGGTGTAGTACTTTTCAGAATAAACCAGTGAGAAAAGTTTTGAAAACCGTTCCGTAAAATTAAATTGAAGAACGGCAATTAAAATCAAAACAGTCATAAAGATCAGCGTGATCCAGTCACTTGAAGCAGAAATTTTATCTATACCCTCAAACATGATCTTCTTATTTATTCATTAGTGCTTTGATTCATCATAATTACAGGAACTTTATTTCCTTGAAAACCCTCCATAAGGTTATAGAACTCCAAAGCTACTCTAAAATTAATAGTTTCATATTCAGAAAGTAAAGGCATTTCAAATGTCGCATTAATTATTTTTTGTTCGTTGGGATTAATACGAACTAATCCTTCCATTTTCAAAGGAACTTTTGCAATAATTTTATTTTTGTATCCTTGAAAGACACCATATAGCCTAACATGATCAAAAGTAATATTTTTGTTATAGGTATTGATCAATGTAAATTCAAACTCATTCAAACCAGAAGAAAATGATAATTCCTCAGAATCAATAAAGCATTGAACTTTTTCAAAAGTTTGGTAATTGTCAATTTTCTTTCCATAGATATAACTGCTATACCTTTTTGCTAATTTCGGTTGATTTTTGACATATTGTGTTGCGCTATAAATATCTTTGCCTTGGATGTTATCTTCGAATTTATTCAGGTTATATTGGCTTTTTCTTCCTTTTAGAATGCTGTATGAGTGCGTTTCTATACCCGTGTAGAAATTATACAAAGAAGCATTTCTATACGAATTGACAAATACAACAGGCTTCCCTTCAGTGTTTTTCTTTAAATCCGGAATCCACTGCTGAGAAACATGAGGTTCTAGTTCAATTGGAGAAAGTGATGGAAATGCAAAAAACACGCGTATGATCATTATGATCCCCAGTTGAATACTACCTAATATAAACAACCAGCGACGGGCCTTGGCATGATTGATAAAAAATGGAAATACGACGAGTAGGATTGGTATCAGTATGACAATGACCCATTGCGCCTGTGGTTCAGATTTGAATGAACTTATCAGAAAAAAAACAAAGAAACCATAAACAATGAATTTAAGAGATCTTTGAAAAACCGTCTTAATTTTCTGTTTAAAAAAAGCCTTATAAATTACCGGAAAAGTAATACCAACCACGGCAATCATATTTATAAGATGGGTAAGATTGTTGAGAATACTATAAGGTTTTTTACCCCTTTCCTTTAAATGGTATTCAAAAGAAGGAAATCCGTTTTCGTATTGCCAGTAAAGGTGCGGAAGGAAGAGGATCAATCCAAAAAGGCCTGCCATCCAGAATCTGGGATTTTGTAATAATTTCAAATGTGAGATAACAACAAAACCAATCACCAGAATACCATGGTATTTGCTGTACAGCATACCAGCCATAGTTAGTCCAAGAAATAATATATTAATGGTGTTTTCACGGTCCAGAAACCGCTTGTAGGCAAGCAGAAAAAGAGCTGTAAAAAGCAATAGTGGGGTGTCTGGAGTGATTATAAAACCAAATACTTGCCAAAAAGTTAAGGAAACAACTAAAAGAAAAAATAAGCCCACATGTTGCCATTTTTCTTTAGCGTCAATCATTAACCAAATGATCCACAACATAAAAGAAAAACTGATTGTGCTTAGTAACCTCAAACCAAGTTCTTCTTCAACAAAATTACTTCCAATCGCAGCCCAAAGAGCTACCATTGGGGGATGATCAAAATAACCAAAGTCAAGATTTTTGGACCAAACATAATAATATGCCTCGTCCTCAAAGAGGTATGTTAAACCACTTTGTAACAGATTGATTACAAGAAACAGCAGGAGTATGGAAAAAAACTGAAACCTAGGATCTTTTAATATTTTCATTAAGCATATTCTTAACACAAAATTAGCAATAATTTATTTTACCTTTGCCAACTAAATAAGTATTATGCGAGATACGCTGGTTATCATTCCGACCTACAATGAGAAGGAAAATATTGAGAAGATCATTACTGCAACATTTTCTCAAAAGAAATCTTTTGATATTCTAATTGTTGATGATAGTAGCCCTGATGGTACCGCTGATATTGTAAAAAAACTACAAGAAGAGCATCCAAAAAGTCTTTTTCTAGAGATACGAGATAAAAAGGACGGATTAGGTCGCGCGTATATCCATGGTTTTAAATGGGCCATCGAAAGGAAATATGACTATATCATTGAGATGGATGCCGATTTTTCTCACAATCCGAAAGACCTTGTGAGACTTTATGATAAATGTCTTCAAGAAGGCGCGGACCTTTCTATTGGTTCCAGATATTCAAATGGAGTTAACGTGGTAAACTGGCCCATGAAAAGGGTTTTATTGTCTTATTTTGCCTCTAAATATGTGCGTCTTGTAACGGGAATGCCTTTTAATGATACTACGGCGGGTTTTGTTTGTTATAACAGAAAAGTGCTTGAGAAAATACAATTGGATAAAATAAGATTTGTAGGATATGCCTTTCAGATAGAAATGAAGTTTAAAGCCTGGAAACATGGATTTAATATTCAGGAAGTATCAGTAATTTTTACGGATCGAACACTTGGAGAATCCAAAATGAGTAAAACGATCATAACTGAGGCAATTTTTGGAATTATTAAAATGAGATCTGCCGGCTTACCAAAGCCAGCTAAAAAATAGGCAATTATGAAATTCAATACCTTAATAAAAAATGCCAACTTGGTAAATGAAGGAAGTGTTTCAGTATCCGATGTGCTGATCGAGGGTGAAATGATCAAGGAAATAAGTGAACATATTGAAGATTTTCCCCAAAACACTAATATAATCAATGCCAAAGGAAAGTTTTTAATTCCCGGAGTTATAGACGATCAGGTGCATTTTCGAGAACCAGGCCTTACTCATAAGGCAAATATAGCTTCAGAATCGAGAGCGGCAGTTGCAGGGGGGATCACTTCTTTTATAGAAATGCCTAATACAGTTCCACAAGCCACGACTCAGAAATTGTTAGAAGACAAGTTTCAAATAGCGGCAAAAGATTCATATGCAAACTATTCTTTTATGATGGGAGGCACCAATGATAATCTTGAAGAACTTTTAAAAACAGATCCAAGAAATGTTGCAGCAATTAAACTGTTTTTAGGCTCCTCAACGGGTAATATGTTGGTGGATGACGAAGAAGTACTAGAAAAAATATTTTCATCTACAAAACTCCTTATCGCTGTACACTGCGAGGACGAGACTACCATAAAAAATAATTTAGACAAGCAAAAAAGCATATATGGGGATGATATACCTATTGAAATGCATCCGGTGATAAGAAGTGCAGAAGCTTGCTATAAATCTTCTTCAAAAGCGATAGAACTTGCAAAAAAAACAGGTGCCAGGCTACATGTTTTTCATTTATCAACCGCTATCGAAACGGCTCTTTTTACAAACAAAATACCACTGGAAGAAAAACAGATCACAGCAGAAGTTTGTATCCATCATTTATGGTTTGATGACAGAGATTACAAGAATAAAGGCACGTTTATCAAATGGAACCCTGCGGTGAAATCTGAAAATGATAAGAATGCCCTATGGAAAGCCTTATTAGATGATAGAATTGATGTAATCGCTACAGATCATGCACCACACACCTTAGAAGAAAAGAATCAAGTATATACCAAAGCTCCTAGTGGAGGTCCACTTGTACAGCACGGAATTTTAGCGATGATGGAAGCTGTAAATCAAGAAAAAATCAGCGTTGAAAAAGTTGTGGAGAAAATGTGCCATAATCCTGCTCGTCTGTTCAAGATAGAGAAAAGAGGCTTTGTAAAAGAAGGCTACTTTGCAGATCTCGTATTAATTGATCCAAATAAAGAGCAAACCGTTGAAAAAGAGAATATTCTGTATAAATGTGCTTGGTCCCCTTTTGAAGGTGTTACCTTCCATTCAGAGGTGACCCACACCTTTGTTAACGGCCATTTAATCTATAACCAAGGCTCTTTTAATGACACAATAAAAGGTAAACGATTAGTATTTGACCGATGATCAGAACAATATATTTAATACTCATATTTATCTTGATACTTGGTTGTCAGGATAAAGTATATTATGAAAAACCAGAGGGTCTGCTTGAAAAAGAAGAAATGATAGAGATTCTTTATGACATGCATTTGGCAGTTGGAACTTCAAACATTCAAAATGTTCATTTTGAGAAAAATAGAAACTACACTTCCTTAGTATATGAAAAATACGGAATTGACAGTACTCGTTTTTTAGAAGCAAATGTTTACTATACTGCTCATATTCAAGAGTATGAAGAAATATTTGAAGAAGTTGAACGTAGAATTACAGAGCTCAAACAAGTTATGGAACCTCAATCAGATTCTACTTCTGTAATTTCAAATAAGATCAGAGAGGCTGGACGAAAACAAGACAGCATAAGAAAGGTATTAAAGTCTAAAAATTGATTTTAATTTTGCTCGCTTAATGAATCATTCATATTATTTGCCACAGTTTCAATACAGTTCTTAATAGGTTCAAAGTCAAAATTTAGCACTCTTTTTATTTTATTTGCGGTATAGGGGTGGTTTGATAAAGCAGATTTTGCAGTGTATTTCGTTAATAGAGGTGAAGAAAGTGTAATTTTACTCCTTACAAATTCCAGCCTCCAAATACAGTTACTTATAAATTTATTAATTCGAACTTTGGGTCTCTGTTTTCCCAAAGCGTCAGCAATCATGAACAAAACTTCTCTGTAGGACAGGTTCTCTGAAACAAGCACAAAACGCTGATTGATAGTTGCTGATTCCATTAATTGAATCATAATTTTAACTACATCCTGAACCCCAATAAAACCCGTAACTCCTTCCGTGTAAAACTTGAGACCTTTCTGCACATTGCTAAAAAGCGCTCCAGAGCCTTTGTGTAAGAACCCCGAACCAAGTATTACTCCCGGATTGACTATTACTACCGGAATCCCTTCTTGAGAAGCTCTCCATACTTCCATTTCTGCTCCATACTTTGTGATGGCATATCCACTTTTATCAGTTGAATTATTCCAATTATCTGTCTCATCCATCAATTCACCTTCAACACCATTTTCAATGGCAGCAACAGAGCTAACAAAACAAAGCTTAGTGACTTTTTGGCTAATACAGAGGTTCACAATATTTGTTGTGCCATAAATATTGACCTCACGCATTTTTTTATAGTCCTTTGAATCAAAAGATACTATCGCGGCACAGTGATAAACAAAGGTAATATCCTCAAATGCTTTTTCAAGTTCAGGAATATCATTCAAACCTGCTTCAACCCATCGAATATTATTAAAAAGTCGATCAGAATCACCACCATAAAATTGAAAAACTCTTTTTACAGCATTGAGATTGCTGTTTTTTTGATGGATAGCGCGAACACTATCATTTTTAAGCAAAAGATGATATAATAGATGTGAGCCCACTAAGCCAGTTCCTCCGGTTACCAAAATCATGCTACGAAAATAAACAATTGAATCATACTTAAGCTTTGATAAATCTCATAATTTGCTCGAATAAATCGAAGATATGATTTCAAAGAAGGCTTTCTTTTCTATATTTGCTGCAAATTTCTAAGAATGAAGAAGAATTTTGTTGAAGAGCTGCGCTGGAGAGGACTCCTGCACAATATCATGCCTGGTACAGAAGAGCAATTGCAAAAGGAATCAACATCAGCCTATATTGGTTTTGATCCAACAGCAGATTCGTTACATATAGGCAGTTTGGTACAAATCATTTTATTGATGCATTTGCAAAAATCAGGTCATAAACCAATAGCACTAGTAGGTGGAGCCACAGGAATGATCGGAGATCCTTCAGGAAAATCGAACGAAAGAAATTTACTCGATGAAGAAACCTTGGCAAAAAATATAAAAGGAGTGAAGCAGACACTAGAAAGATTTATTGATTTTTCAGGGGCTGTAGTCAATTCAGCAGAAATGGTCAATAACTATGACTGGATGAAAAATTTGTCTTTTCTTGATTTTGCCAGAGATATAGGAAAGCATATTACCGTCAATTATATGATGGCTAAAGATTCTGTAAAGAATCGTATCAATGCTGAGTCAAAGGAAGGCATGAGTTTTACTGAATTTACATACCAGTTGGTACAAGGCTATGATTTTCTTCATTTATACAGCAACAAAAACTGTAAGTTACAGATAGGAGGATCTGACCAGTGGGGAAACATCACTACGGGTACAGAATTGATCAGAAGAAAAGTTCAAGGAAAAGCTTATGCTTTAACTAGTCCTTTGGTGACAAAAGCTGACGGAACAAAATTTGGAAAAACCGAAGGCGGAAATATCTGGCTTGATACCAAAAGAACTTCTCCCTATAAATTTTATCAATATTGGTTGAATGCATCAGATGTTGATGCCGAGAACTATATCAAGATCTTTACTTTTTTGGATAAAGACACAGTTGAAAAACTTATCAAAGAACACAAAGAAGCCCCACATTTAAGATTGTTACAAAAGAAAGTAGGTGAGGAGGTAACCACAATGTGTCACGGACAAGAAGCCTATGAGAATGCGGTAAAAGCATCACAGATCTTATTTGGTAGATCAACAGCAGATGATTTGAAAACGTTAGATGAGCAGACCTTTTTGGATGTTTTTGAAGGGGTTCCTCAAGCTGAAATTCAAAAATCAGATTTAGCAAGTGGGATTGATATTGTTGATGCTTTGAACGAAAAATCTGGCTTTTTAAAGTCTAATGGAGAAGCCAGAAGGGCATTAAAAGAAAACTCGATTTCGGTAAATAAGGAAAAGGTAAAAGATGACTTTGTTTTAGGAAGCAAAGATCTGATTGCTGACAAATTCGTTTTACTTCAAAGAGGAAAACGAAACTACTTTTTGTTGAAGGCAGTGTAAAAAAATGCCTTGTTTTTAACAAGGCACTTTCAGGTTTTAACGATCCGTTAGGTGAGTGAGACCATAAGACCAAATACTATACATTTCTCTGAACCAAGATCCTATTGCATATCCTGCAGAATAGGACCCTTTGGCAGGTTCAGTACCTCCTCTTATGTCCAGGGTTTCTTCTAAGTTTAAAACCCGCAGTCCGGTAATATTTGATTGAGTCATTTAATTATTATTTTTTAAAATATAGACACCTGAAAACAAAAGGATAATGCATATTAAAGCGTAATAAATAATGTTAATTTCTTTTGGACAGTTGTTTTTATATGATATTTATCAGCTGGATAAAATTTTAGTTCTATTACTTTTGGAGCTTGAAAAAATATCAGTTGTAAATGAAGAATGTATTGAAATTTTTTGGTCTAATACTTTTGTTATTTGTTCAGAGTTGCAAAAGTGATGATTGTGAGGATATAGCTTGTTTTACACCTCACCTTAAGTTTTGCATTTGATATTGTTGACAAGGAAACGGGCGAGAATTTATTTTCGAATGGGACTTATAGCCCCGAGCAGATAGAAGTTTTTAATTCTGAAGATGGATCAAGGAGAGGGTTTGATTTTATATCAGAGAACGGAGTCAACATTATCAGAATAGGGTCGATTGGATGGGAGTCAGAGATTGCTGATATCGTTCTGCAAATAGCCGAAGAAGAGATTTTAAATCTATATGTTGATAGTGAAAGAGTGACTGAAAATTGCTGTAATTTTAGTAAATACAATGAAATAAGGATCGATAATGCTGATTTCGTTTTGAATGATCAATCAGGGATCTATAACATTTATATAGGTTAAAAAAAGCATAGAATTTTTTAGCATCATCAATGGTCAAACAGAGGAGCAAAGAATAAAAAAAAACTTTGAGATAAATAAAGCAATAATTGATCGAAAATAAAGGATAAAAAACATGGGACAAAATGAATTTGAAAAAGGAATGAAATTTTCATTCGAAAAAAGTATTTCTTATGCCGATAAGGCAGTTGTTAGCAAGCATATACTTAAAAAAAAGACGGGTAATATTAGTTTATTTGCGTTTGATAAAGGAGAAGGTTTAAGTGAACACACTACACCATTTGATGCCCTAGTCATGATTGTTGACGGAACTGCTGAAATAAATATTGACGGCACATCACATGTGCTTCAAACCGGAGATTCCATTGTTATGCCTGCAAATATTCCGCATGCCTTACATGCTGTTGAAAAGTTCAAAATGGTACTCTCTATGATTAGAAGTTAATCTCTGAGATTAGGTCATAGAAGAAGACTCCATTTATTTCACCCTGCTCAGGGTTAAACCATCCCTGATAGGAAGCAGAACAGTCTCGATCCTTAGGTCCTCATTCATCATCTTGTTATATGCGATGAGGGCCTTTGTATCTCGATCCTTTTGGCTGGGTGCTTCAGTTACTTTTCCGCTCCAGAGTACATTGTCTGATAAGATCACTCCACCAGGACTCATTTTATCAATGATAGCCGAAAAGTAATTGCCGTAGTTGGCTTTATCGGCATCAATAAACACAAGATCGAAAGGACCCTGAATTTCGGGTAGCACATCAAGTGCCTCACCTGTGTATTGTTTAATTTGATCACTGTAATCGGAACGATCAAAATACCTTCTTTGAAAATCATGTAGTTCTTCATTGTGATCGATGGTGTGTATCATTCCAGATTTTTGTAATCCTTCAGCCATACAAAGGGCTGAATAACCTGTATAAGTGCCGATTTCCAAAATAGTTTTTGGCTTGATCAGCTTGGAGATCATTGACAATACCCTTCCTTGAAAATGTCCACTCACCATTCTTGGAACCAAGGCCTTTTGCCATGTTTCCTTGAATAACTCCTGAAGCAGTTTCGGTTCTTTTTGAGAATGGTCAGAAGCGTATTGATCTATATTATCGGGTAAAAAATTCATAGATTTATCTTTAAAGTAAAGGAGCAAGTAATCTTGCTATAGAGCTTAGTACTTTGACGTACCAGGGCCTGTTTTTGAGGTCTACAAGTTGCAATTTATAACAATCTTTTAGATCTTTTTCAAAACTGAACTTCAGTTTTTCAGCAATAGTTTTATCATGTATAAATGCATTGACCTCAGCATTCAAATTAAAACTTCTCTGATCCATATTCGTACTGCCAACCGTACTGATCAGCGAATCGATAATCATTGTTTTGGAATGCATCAATCCTTTGGTATAAAAATAGACTTCTACACCGCTAATTAGCAGGTCTTTTAAATAGGTCTGGGATGCATAAAAAGCCGTTCGAATATCTGTTTTTTCAGGGATGATCAGTTTGATCTTTACCCCACTTTTTGATGTAATTTTCAGGGCATTAAAAATTGATTCATCAGGAATAAAATATGGTGTCGTGATCAGAATTTCTTCTCTTGCACTTGTGATCATTCCGAAAAAAGCCTCCATAATGGTCTGGTTGTTTTTCCCATAATCACTTCCTAAAATACTGGTTGGAACATGGCTGGATATTCCTTGCTTGTTCTCGTATCGGACCTCATTGAGATCGATTTTCTGACCACTTACAAAATACCAATCACTAATAAATAAATATTGTAAATCAATGACAGCCTCTCCCATGATCATTATATGTGTATCTCTCCAATACAAGTCCTGCTTATTAGGATTGATGTATTTGTCTTTGATATTTATCCCTCCAAGGAATCCTATTTCATTATCAATAACAACAATTTTTCTATGGTTTCTGTAATTGGCCTTATGCGCAAGCCTTGAAAAAAGAACTGGCATATAAGGAAAAGCTTCTGCACCTGACATTTTCAGTTTGATCAACCCTTCTTTGCTGATCGAACTTCCCACATCGTCGTAGATCAGTTTGACCTGAATACCTGCTCTTGCTTTATCACAGAGAATATCAAATATTTGACCCCCAATGATATCATCTTTGATGATATAGTAATCCAGATGTATACTCTTTACGGCCTTTTTTAGTTCTTCAATGAGCTTTGGAAACTTTTCCTCACCATTATTGAGAATTTCAATGTGGTTATTATGTGTAAAATTTACCTGCTCAATATTATAAAATAAGGTAGGAAGCTTACCATAGGTTGATCTTGTATTTATGACCGGCACAGTCTTATTCGCCTCGTTGATCTGATTCAAATAGACTTTATCAAAATAACGCTTTTTGGTAAGCATTTTCTTTTTTTGGTATTGGGCACCAAACAAAAGATAAATGATCACACCTGCAATCGGAACTAAAAGAATCAAAAATATAAATGCATATGACTTTTCAGGTTTTTTATTATCGAGTATGATGGTGATAATTATAAAACTGATAAAAATGTAATAGAGGATCAGCGCAAAGGGCTTTATGGTTTCGAAAAATTCCATTTTTAGTCAAATTTTGAATGCAGAATGAAACTACAGGCAACTCAAAGGTAAAAAAAAAGGTATTGAATTTTCAATACCATTGATAGATTAAGTAATTATCGACTAATTGTTTTTGATCTCCTTTTGAAGATTCTTTTCCATTTTTGTCTTTACATCGTCACTCAGTTTTTCAGATCCTTCACAGGGAGTAAGATGTTTAACGAAAATTTGGCTCATCAAATTGTTCTGTTTTGTATATTTTCTACAAAATTTACAGATCAACAGATGTATATTTAGCTGTATTTTTTCTGATAGGGACGCCTCTCCATATTGACTTTTGTCGCAAATAGCTGTTGCCTCGTCACAAGTTATCGTAAGTTTCATGTCCTTTCGTTTAATGCTTAAACCATTTTTTTTCCATACAATTTCTCAGTTGCAATCTTGCTCTATGGATGATTACCCATAAATTTGACGGTGTTATATCAAGTTCATTACAAATTTCTTCGGTATCGTAGTTTTGAACCGTTTTTAACATAAAAACCATTCTGTGCTTTTCAGGTAAGTTTTGAACGCATGCTTCAAGAGCTAACTTTAGCTCTGCATTTTCAATGTCTTTTTCTGCATCATTACCCCAACTCTGAGGAACGCGTTCTTCAATCCAATTTCCTTTTTGATCTCCTTCTTCATAAAAGTTCATACGAACCTCTTTTTTTCCTTTGGCTGAGTTGATCTTGCGATAATGATCGATAATTTTTCTTTTTAAAATAGATACCAGCCAAGTGCGTTCAGCTGCCTGCCCTCTAAAATTATCTTTCCCCTTAATCCCTGAAAAAAAAGTTTCCTGAACAAGATCTTTTGCAAGGTCGTGTCCGTCTACTCTCGTGACCGCATAATTGAATAAATAATCAGCATACAGGTCTATCCATTTGTCAGGATTTAAGGCATGCTTAGTGCTGTCAGACATTATTGTTTAATTTTTGTAGGGGATAAATATAGGAATGTTAATCAAATAAAAATAATCGCACTTAATAAGGCCTATAAAATAGTAGTATTTGGTATATTTGTGCTCTATTTTATAAACCAAGTAAAATGAGCGGATTTTTATCTTCATCTATCGCAAGAAAGGTCGCCATGGCCTTGTCGGCACTTTTCTTAATTATTTTCCTTCTTATCCATTTATCAGTTAACATTACTTCCTTATTTAGTGAGAAACTGTTCAATCAATTATCACACTTTATGGGAACTAATCCATTGATTCAGTTTGCAATGCAACCCATTCTTATTTTTGGTGTTGTTTTTCATTTTGTGATGGGTTTTATTCTTGAAATTAGAAACAGGAAAGCAAGAAGCGTCAACTATGTAAAGTTCAACGGAGCAGCCAACGCAAGTTGGACTTCAAGAAACATGATTCTCTCCGGAGGAGTGATTCTTGCCTTTTTGGTATTGCACTTTATTGATTTCTGGTTTCCTGAAATGAACTATAAATACATTGAATTTTTACCTGAAGACCCCAACAGATATTTTGGAGAACTCCAGCATAAATTCGTGAGCCCGTTGAGGGTAGGAGCTTATGTGATTGCATTCGTTCTTTTGGCCTTGCATTTACTGCACGGTTTTCAATCGGCATTTCAATCAATGGGATTCAATAACAAATACACCGGCGCGGTAAAAGCATTTGGTAAATTTTACTCTTTTGCGATTCCGTTAGGCTTTATCATCATTGCTTTATATCATCATTTTAACCATTAATCTATTCATTTATGACTAAGTTAAACTCTAAAGTACCAAAGGGTCCAATAAAAGATAAATGGACAACATATAAGGACAAAATCGATCTGGTTAATCCGGCGAATAAAAGAAATATTGATATTATCGTAGTTGGTACAGGCCTTGCAGGAGGTTCTGCAGCTGCTACACTTGCAGAATTAGGATATAATGTAAAAGCTTTTGCCTACCAGGATTCACCAAGAAGAGCGCATTCAATTGCAGCCCAAGGAGGGATCAATGCTTCGAAAAATTACATGGGTGATGGTGATTCAAACTACCGTTTGTTTTACGACACCGTAAAAGGAGGTGATTATCGTTCGCGTGAAGCTAATGTTCACAGACTGGCAGAAGTATCAGGAAATATTATTGATCAATGTGTGGCTCAAGGTGTTCCTTTTGCAAGAGATTACGGAGGCCTACTTGACAACAGATCTTTTGGGGGTGTTTTGGTATCCAGAACTTTTTATGCCAAAGGACAGACGGGTCAGCAGTTACTGCTTGGTGCCTATTCTGCAATGAACAGACAAATTGCCCGGGGAAAAATTGAAATGTTTAATCGCCACGAGATGCTGGATGTAGTTATCGTTGACGGAAAAGCCCGAGGTATTATTGCCAGAAACCTGATTACTGGTGAAATAGAAAGACACAGTGCGCATGCCGTGGTTGTAGGAACAGGAGGTTACGGAAACGTATATTTTCTTTCTACAAATGCAATGGGATCTAATGCAACAGCTGCCTGGAAAATTCATAAGCGAGGCGCATATTTTGCCAACCCTTGTTTTACACAGATTCATCCAACCTGTATTCCAAGATCAGGAGATTATCAGTCCAAATTGACGCTGATGTCAGAATCATTGAGAAATGATGGTAGGATATGGGTGCCGGCAAAATTAGAAGATGCTAAGGCGATTCAAGAAGGAAAATTAAAGCCAACAGCATTAGCTGAAGAAGATAGAGATTACTTTTTGGAAAGAAGATATCCTGCATTTGGAAATCTTGTTCCTCGTGATGTTGCTTCAAGAGCTGCAAAAGAAAGATGTGATGCCGGTTTTGGTGTTAATGCCACAGGAGAAGCTGTATACCTTGACTTTACTTCTGCTATCAATAGATATGGAAGTGAGCAGGCCAAGTTAAAACATATTGAAAATCCTTCAAAAGAGAAAGTAACAGAGTTAGGTGAGGCTATCATTGAGGCTAAATATGGAAACTTATTCCAGATGTATGAAAAGATCATTGATGAGAATCCTTATAAAACTCCAATGATGATTTATCCTGCCACCCATTATACAATGGGAGGGGTATGGGTTGATTACAATCTAATGACGACTGTTCCGGGTCTGTATTGTATCGGAGAAGCTAACTTTTCTGATCACGGAGCCAACAGGCTTGGTGCATCAGCTTTGATGCAAGGTCTTGCAGATGGTTATTTTGTATTGCCTTACACGATCGGAGATTATTTATCGGATGATATTCAAACCGGGAAAATCCCAACAGACAGTCCAGAGTTCGATAAAGTTGAAAAGGATGTAAAAGAAAGACTTGAATTTTTTATAAATAACGAAGGAACGCATACCGTTGATTATTACCATAAAAAATTAGGTAAGATCATGTGGGATAAGGTTGGAATGGCTAGAAATTCTAAAGGACTGAATGAAGCTATCGACGAAATTCACGAGCTGAGAGAAGATTTCTGGAAAAATGTAAAAGTCACCGGAGAATTGAATGAACTAAATCCTGAATTAGAAAAAGCAGGTAGGGTAGCAGACTTTTTGGAATTAGGAGAATTGTTCGCTAAAGATGCCTTGGAAAGAGAAGAATCTTGTGGAGGTCATTTTAGAGAAGAACATGTAACTGAAGATGGAGAGGCAAAAAGAGACGACAAAAATTATGCATATGTAGCCGCTTGGGAATACACAGGTAAGCCAAGTGAAGCCATTTTGCATAAAGAAGACTTAGAGTTTAAAGATATTGAATTGAAAACACGTTCCTATAAATAAAAAGACATTATGAATTTAACGTTAAAAATTTGGAGACAAAACGGGCCGCAGGATAAGGGTGGTATGGTAGACTACAAAGTGACCGATATTTCTGAACATATGTCATTTTTAGAAATGATGGATGTGTTGAATGAAGGGTTGGTTGCCAAAAATGAGGATCCAGTTGCTTTTGACCATGATTGTAGAGAAGGAATTTGCGGATCATGTTCTTTGCATATCAACGGTGAACCTCATGGACCAGACAGAGGAATTACTACTTGTCAGTTACATATGAGAATGTTCAACGATGGAGATACTATTCATATTGAACCATGGAGAGCCAAGGCTTTTCCTGTAATTAAGGATCTGGTTGTCGACAGAACGGCTTTTGAAAGGATACAACAGGCTGGAGCATATATATCTGTGAATACTTCCGGGAATACTCAGGATGCCAACGCAATTCCTATCCCAAAATTTGATGCAGATCTATCTATGGATGCTGCTGCATGTATTGGTTGTGGAGCCTGTGTTGCCTCTTGTAAAAACTCATCAGCTATGCTTTTTGTTGGTGCAAAAGTATCTCAGTTTGCTTTACTTCCTCAAGGTAGAGTTGAAGCCAAAGACCGTGTATTGAATATGGTAAAACAAATGGACGAAGAAGGATTTGGGAATTGTACCAATACTGGAGCTTGTGAAGTGGAATGTCCTAAAAATATTTCATTAGAAAATATCGCCAGGATGAATCGCGAATACTTGAAAGCAAGTATCTAGATCATTTTTTGGCAAGTATTTTTGCCCTAATATCGAAATAAAAAAAACCCTTCATTAATGAAGGGTTTTTTTTATTTGAGTGAGGGTCTCACTTATGTCAGGGTCTCACTTATCTCAAGGCCTTACTTACGTCAGGGTCTCACTTCGGTCAAGGCCTCGCTTCTGTCAATAGATCAAAAAAGGACACAGGGAACCTATTTTTTTGATTATTGAACCAGGCCTTATAAATACAAGAATTCTTAACTGATTATATCAAAAAACAGTAATTTAGTGTCAATGTTAAAGACGCTTTGATCATGCCAAACTACCAGACAGCTATTTCTTCAAAATTACCTAATGCTTCAACGAG
>JAAESS010000099.1 GCA_024229195.1 Flavobacteriales bacterium
AGTAAAAATGCTAACTTTGGTTTTTAAAAACTACAATATTTCAAATATCAATTCAATGAAAATTATTAAAATTCTTTTATTTTTTCTGGCATTTCAATTATCAGCGCAACAAGGTGGCATGTGGATCCCTTCTCTGCTAAACGGTATGAACGAGAAAGAAATGAAAAGTTTAGGAAGTGAACTCAGTGCCCAAGACATTTATGATGTAAATCATTCCAGCTTAAAAGATGCCATTGTTCATTTTAATGGTGGGTGTACGTCAGAAATCATTTCAGACAGCGGTCTTTTGCTTACAAATCATCATTGTGGTTATGGAGCGATTCAATCGCATTCTTCTGTTGAGCATGATTATTTGCAAGATGGTTTCTGGGCCAATAACATTAGTGAAGAGCTTCCGAATAAAGGAATGGTCGCTACTATTATTATCAGGATTGATGATATTACCAAAGATGTTTTGAAGGATATCCCTGATACTGCAAGTATTCAAGAACAACAAAAATTAATTGATCAGCATATCGCAAAAGCTAAGACAAAAGCTGCAAAAGAAGATTGGCAAGACCTAAAAGTGAAGTCAATGTTTGATGGGAATCAATACCTGTTATTTGTGACTGAAACATTTAAAGACATTCGATTAGTGGGTGCCCCTCCTACTTCAATAGGGAAATTTGGTTCTGATACAGACAACTGGATGTGGCCCAGACATACAGGAGATTTTTCTTTATTCAGAATTTATGCCAACAAAAAGAATCAACCTGCTGAATACAGTGAGGAAAATGTGCCATATGATCCGAAGCACTTTTTACCCATCTCCTTAGACGGAATAGCTGAAAACGACTTTACCCTTGTTTTTGGATTTCCGGGTAGAACAAGTGAATATTTGCCGGCAGCAGCAATTGACCAGATTGTTTATAAAATGAATCCACCAAAAATAAAAATAAGAGACGAAGCCTTAAAAATTGTAGATGGATATATGCGTAAGGATCCCAAAATTAAAATTCAATACGCTTCAAAATATGCACGAATTGCCAATTATTGGAAAAAATGGATTGGTGAAAGTCAAGGTATCAAAAAATCTAAAGCCATTGAAAAAAAAAAAGAACTGGAGGCTGTTTTTCAAGACAAAAATAAAAACAACCCTGCATATGGAGATTTACTCAGTGAATTTGAAACCCTTTATGGAGAAATAGAAGAGGTCGCAGTTGCCAGAGACTATTGGTCAGAAGTAGTATACAGAAACGTGGAACTATTGAATGCTTCAGTAAGACTGTATCGTTTTGAGAACAAAGTTCAAAAAATGCCAGACTCTTTTGAAGCAGAGCGGTCAAAAATTCTCAGGAGCTTTAAAGGTTTTTACAAAAACTATAATGCCACTGTTGATCAGGAAGTCTTTGAAAAGTTAGTGACCATCTATAAGGATGAAAGTCCAGAATCTTATTTACCTAGTTCTTTAAAAAACACTGATGTTAATGCTCTTTCTCGAAAAATATACAGTAGTTCAGGTTTGATCAGTATGGAAAAAATGGAGGATTTGCTTTCAGGAACCTACGAAGAGGTAACTGTAAAAATGGATGAAGATCCTGGCTACCAGTTTGGTAAAAATCTGGTTGATAATTTCTATGAGGCTATCGACCCCAGGTTCCAGGCACTTAATCTAAAAATTAGAGCTACTCAAAAAGTATATATGAAAGCGCTGATGGAAACCTTTCCGGATGAACGTTTTTTTCCGGATGCCAATGGTACTCTCAGAGTTACTTACGGACAGGTTAAGGGATATCAGCCCAAAGATGCTGTAGTATATGAACCTGTATCTTATCTTGAAGGTGTTATGGAAAAATACCAGCCTGGTGATTATGAATTTGATGTTCCTGAAAAATTAATTGAATTGTATCAACAAAAAGATTTTGGAGACTATGGTTCTAATGGTAAAATGCCGGTAAACTTTATCGGGACGAATCATACCACAGGAGGTAATTCAGGGAGCCCTGTAATCGATGCCAAGGGAAATCTGATCGGTTTAAACTTCGACCGCGTCTGGGAGGGAACCATGAGTGATTATAACTATGACCCCGATATTTGCCGAAACATAATGGTAGATGCCCGCTACATATTATTTATCATTGATAAATATGCCAATTGCCAAAGGTTAATAGATGAAATGAAGTTAGTACACCCTAAGAAATAATTAGAACAGCCTAAGAAATAATAAAATAGAAGGTCTCATGTAAATGAGGCCTTCTTTGTTTTACTCTGCATCATCTTTAAGTCGGCCGGAATCCTTCAATTGTTTATTGAGCATCCACTCTATCTGACCATTGGTTGAGCGAAACTCTTCCTTGGCCAGTTTTTCAACTTCTCTAAAAATATCAGCTTCAATTCTCAAAGCAAATGCTTTTTTACTTTTCATGGTGACAAATTCATTAAATAATAGAGTACAATATTAAATGCTTAACGCTTTTTAGAATTCCTCTTCCTTTTTATCTCTTTCGATTAAGGCTTTCAGAATCCCTCGATGTGTGAACATATTGATCACGGTCCAGTCCATCTTTGCATAGCTATTGATCAGATCTTCAAAATTCTGTTGTGACTTAACGGCAGTCCCAGTTTGCTTGATTATTTTATATTCTTTCATATACAGTCTTTATTTATTAGAAATCCTGAAAATTCATTTAATTTAAAACAAGGTATAACAAAATTGCCAATTTATAAACCTAAGAAGAATGTAACATCTATTCAAAAGTCTAAACTATTCAAAAAAATGACTTTTTTGGTCGGTTTTAAAGTCAAGTTTAACAATCTACGCTTTTAATTATACCATTTTAATACCACAAATATATTATTTTAATATCATATTGCCTCAATTTTGTCAAAATTATGTTGCAAATTATTGATAATATAAAAATTATAGCTTTTTTTATTCTTATACCCCTATTTTTATAGGGGTCATTTTCTTTTTTACATAATTTTTACGCATTTACCCTATTTTTTTTTGGGGTATAGTCATATTAATATATTTTTACCTCGATTAATCATTACTAATACATTATTACTAACAAATTATTAATTACAAAAAAATCAGTATGAAAAATCTAATCACTTTCGCAATGTTATTCTCGGTTTATATAACTTTTGCACAAGACTCAATTCAATCGGCAGATGAAGCACCAAAAAAGAAATTTACTTTTAGTGGTAGTGTCGATGCCTATTATAAAACAAATATAGGCGCCCCAAATGGAGGAGAATTTAGTCAAACACCTAGTACTTCTTTTGCCAACGGAAATGGATTTGCTATTGGGATGGCAAATGCAATCATATCTTATGAAGGAAAAAAAGTTGGTGCGGTTGCAGATCTAGTATTTGGTCCTCGTGGTACAGATGCAGTATTCGGCTCACTACAGTGGGATATTGATGGTGACGGCGCTCCTGATCTAGGTAATAGTTCTCAAGTTGTCAACCAACTGTATGTATATTGGAATGTTTCAGATAAGGTAACTCTGACGTTTGGTAACTTCAATACTTTCTTAGGATATGAAGTAATTTCTCCAACGGGTAACTTCAATTATTCAACATCTTATATGTTCTCTTATGGTCCATTTTCACACACTGGATTAAAACTAGATTATGCAATTAATGATGACTGGTCATTGATGGGAGCTATAATGAATGATAATGATTTGACCAACTTTAACCCAACTAACAACTACACATTAGGTGCACAGGTCGGATATAAGGGTACCTATCTAAACTTTTTATATGGCCCTCAATTTCAGGTTGACCTGACCACAGGCTTTGACATCAGTGATTCTTTCTTTTTAGGATTGAACTCAACATATTATGTTGATAATGATACGGATGCTTCATTTTACGGAGTAGCAATCTATCCTCAACTACAAACTTCTGAGTCCTTTGCAATCGGATTTAGAGCAGAATACTTTGGAGAAGGAAAAGAAGGAGTTGGAGCAATAGGCGCATACGATGAAGACGGCGATGCCAATGCATTTGAATTTACACTAACAGGAAATTATGCGATCGGAGATTTAATGATCATTCCTGAGTTCAGAATTGACTCAACAAGCGAAGATACTTTCCTGAATGATGACCTGGAGCCAACAGGATCTTTAGCATCTTTCTTAATAGCAGCAGTATACAAATTTTAAATAATTATAAATCATGAAAAAAATTGAAGCAATTATCAGAAAATCAAAATATTCTGATGTAAAAGAGGCCTTGCATGAGGTTGGAGTGAACTTCTTTTCTTATTGGGATGCTACGGGGCGTGGCAACGAAAAGGAGGGCCACGTTTATCGAGGTGTATCATATAGCACAAGCAGCATCCAAAGACGCTACCTGTCGATCGTTGTAAATGATGATTTTGAAGAAGTTACCATCAAGGCTATACTTGATGCAGGATCAACAGGAGAAGTGGGTGACGGAAAGATCTTTGTGTCAGAGATTGCAGAATGTTACAGAATAAGAACCGGAGAAAAAGGCGGTAAAACCCTTTAAATCAATAACTAAACTAAAATTAATTTAGACATGGAATTACTTACTATAAATAATGTATGGATGATGATCTGTACAGCTCTGGTTTTCTTTATGCACTTGGGTTTTGCTTTTCTTGAAATAGGATTGACCCGTCAAAAGAATACGATCAATATCTTATTCAAAAATATTTTTATCATAACTGTTGGACTGCTACTTTACTGTCTAGTTGGTTTCAACTTGATGTATCCTGGTTTTGCTGAAGGCTCTTCTGGATTTTTCAGCTTCGCAGGTTTTGGAATAACGGCACCTGAAGGAGGAATGACTGCCGCTTATGCGGATGGAGGATACACCTGGTGGACCGACTTCCTTTTCCAAGGAATGTTTGCTGCAACTGCTGCAACCATTGTATCTGGTGCAGTTGCTGAAAGGATGAAAATTGTACCATTTATGATCTTTGTGATTATTTATGTAGGATTTATATACCCATGGGCTGGTTCATGGAAATGGGGTGGCGGATTCTTAGATATGAGAGAAACACCTTTCTATGACTTTGCAGGATCAACTTTAGTCCACTCTGTTGGTGGTTGGGCCGCTTTAGTAGCAGTATGGCTATTGGGATCACGTATTGGTAAATTTAAGGACGGAAAGCCAATGGCTATTCCAGGCCACAATATACCAATAGCCACGGCAGGTGTTTTAATTCTTTGGCTAGGTTGGTTTGGATTTAACGGAGGATCTGTTCTTTCTGCTGATCCAGAACTCACTTCTTTGACATTGGTGACAACATGTTTGGCTGCAGCTGCAGGTGGTGTTGTATCTTTCATTGTTTCTACAGCCATGTATAAAAACCTTGATCTTACAATGTACTTAAATGGTATTCTAGGAGGATTGGTTAGTATTACAGCAGGAGCAGATCAGATGTCTCCTACTGATGCCATTTTAATTGGAGGAATAGGCGGAGCTATAATTGTTTTTGCAGTTGCTCTCGTTGATAAAATTAAACTTGATGATCCTGTTGGAGCTATCGCCGTTCACCTGGTTTGTGGTATCTGGGGAACTTTAGCTGTAGGGATCTTCGGAAACTTAGCCGGTGTAGATCAATTGATCAGCCAATTTGTAGGAGTTGCTTCCTACGCGATTCTTTGCATCGCTTCATCATTCATAATTCTATTCACCCTTAAGAAAACAGTGGGCATAAGAGTCTCTGAAAAAGAAGAACTTGAGGGCTTGGATGGATATGAACATGGAATGGATGCATATCCTGACTTCAGGATGAATGAACATTAAGAGTTTGACCCATTATATATCAATCTCTTGGCGTTAATACATTGATTAGATTAAATTTGTGTAAAAAGAGGGTTTATTTAAAATAAACCCTCTTTTTTTATACCTTTATAGGGTCTAAAAAATAAATATGAATAAGCTTACGTTTTTACTAATTGTCTTTTGTGTTTTTCAACAAAACATAGTTGCTAATAACCCTAATTGGGGAGCAACAGGGCATCGAACTATTGGAGAAATTGCTGAAAAATATTTAACAAAAAAGGCGAAAAAACAGATTGAGGACTTATTAAATGGTCAAGGACTTGCTTTTGTTTCCACTTTTGGTGATGAAATCAAATCGGACCATAAATATGATAAATATTATACCTGGCATTATGTGAATTTCCCATTCGATACGAAATATGAAAATAGTCAAAAAGACAAAAAGGGAGATATAGTGATGGGTATTGAACATTGTGTAAATGCGCTAAAAGACCCTTCTACCACTCAGAAAGACAAAGTATTTTATCTTAAATTTTTGGTTCACCTTATTGGTGACCTGCACCAGCCTTTGCATGTAGGGCGCAAAGAAGACAAGGGAGGTAATGACATCAAAGTCCTTTGGCACCGTAAAAAATCTAATCTTCATCGGGTCTGGGATACAGATATGATAGAATTTTATAACATGTCCTACACAGAATTAAGTAAAAACACAAAAAATTTGTCTCGAGCTCAGATCGAAAGTATTTCTGAAGGATCTATTCTTGACTGGACCTATGAATCACAGGCATTGGCAAAAAAAATATATAAGTCTGCAAAAATGGATGACAAACTAAGTTATCGATATTCATATAAATATTTTGGCTTGGTGAGATCTCAATTACAAAAATCAGGAATCAGACTTGCCAAGGTTTTAAATGATATTTACGGCTGACATCAAATATAGAACAGACAATAGCTAGCCATCTCACCTATCTTCTTTTACCCAATTTACCAAATACATAGGACAAGGGAACAATAATCAAAAATGACAAGGTCCATGTTTCTGGTCCCATTGCGGCGAAAGGCAAGGAAAATATTGCTGCGCAGGGCTCTGGCAAAAGCTTAAAGAACATTATTTTCTCTTCCTGATCATTTATATTTTCAGAGGTTAATTTTCGCTTCCTTGCATAAACCCAATTAAAAACGCCGATAAAGCCTGCCAAAGCCAAAAAGACACTTTGCATTTGCAAGGCAACTTTAAGCCCTTCAAATTCCATATCAAAGCGCACAAAATAAAGGTAAAGCATTAAACAAAACATTTGAATTATACCCATAGAGGCATGAAGTCCTGAACTCCTGTTCAAATTTCCTAATTGATTATTGATCTGGGCCCAATAAGTTAATGTGAGAATAAGACCAACTAAAATGACTAATAATTTATCCGTATTGCCACTAAAAATCTGTGACAATGTGTAATATTCAAGCTCGGGATCGTCAGGCCTTGGAAGAATCATAAATATTTGGAAGAGCAGTAATGCGAATATTACATTTACCAATATCTTCAAACTAAATAAAAATTCACGCCCTCTTTCTTTCTGAGCAGGTGTTACAGGATTTTTCTTAGACTTCTTAATCATCTTTATTTTATGTTTGATATTAATACAATAAAGCTACTAAATTTATTAAGTTAAACTCATAAATGCTAGCCTTTTAGCATAAATTACTGCAATTGCCGCTGTAAAACTAACTATCTCAAACCCTTAAAGATTTTATATCACATTATGCATTGTCAAAAAACTCTAAATCAAAAATACTAAAAAGAATAAATGTTCGTTCTAAACATGCATTCTTAACAATTGCAATGATGAAATTGAATATATTTTTGAAAAGTTTAATAGTAATGGCACTGCTTAGTTTTACAACTTTAAGCAATGGAACTAAAGAAGGACCGCCATCAAAAGAGGATTTTATAGATCTAAAAGAAATCATGCCTAATCTTAGATCAGATTTAAGATATCATGGAGATAATAATTTTATTGGACATCCTATAGACGGATATGTAAATCCAAAAGCACTGCTAACGAAAGAAGCTGCCTTTGCGCTTAAAAAAGTGCAGGATGAATTGGAAAGACTAGGTTTTGGTTTACTTGTCTATGACGCTTACCGACCTCAACGTGCAACTGAACAATTTGTGGAATGGGCAAAAGATGAAAATGACGACTTAATGAAAATGCAGTTCTATCCAAATCTCGATAAAAGGGATTTATTTACAAAAGGCTATATATCAGTAAAATCAGGTCATAGTAGGGGAAGTACAGTGGATTTGACAATTGTTTCTTTAAAAACAAAACAAATTCTAAATATGGGTAGCGCATATGATCTTTTTGATGAAGTTTCAAGTACAGAACATACCGAATCAATTACTAAAAATCAACATTCTCTTCGAATGTTATTAAAGAGAAGAATGGAAAAGCACGGATGGAAATCCTATCCGCAGGAATGGTGGCATTTCACCTTAGAGAACGAGCCATATCCAGATACCTATTTTGACTTTCCTATCGAATAGAGATTCTCTGTTAGAAGATAAAAAAAACCGATTGGAACATATTCAATCGGTTTTTTTGTTGGTTTAAACTCTTGATAATTTGTAAGAAATAAAACCTCGAGTGGTTTGCTCTCACCATAAAACTATCCTCTTCTCTACTTTTACCTCAGGAAACTTTCTGTTTTAGGGAATAAAAAAACCATCCGTCAAAATGACGAATGGTTTAATGTATTCAGGAATGATAATGATTAATTATTCATCAAATCATAACTACGTTTGATGAAATCTGTCATTTCCTTTCCTTGTAGCAAGTTTTGAGACAAACGGGCAAGGTCAAGCGCCTGATTGATATATTCAGTTCTTTTACCTTTTGCCTTTAGGATTTTTTGCATCAGATCACTATTGGTGTTGACCACAAGATTATACATCTCAGGGAATCCACCCATACCCATCATTCCACCACCTCCGGTTTGCTGCATTTCCTTCATCCTTCTCATAAACTCAGGCTGTGTGATAATAAAAGGGTTTGATTTAGAATCCATAGCTTCCAACTGTACTGAATATTTTTCTTTCGGCACAATTTCTTCAATATATCCCTTTAGCTTCTGTTGATCATCCTCCGTTAATTTAGAGATCTGATCTTCTTCTTTTTGAATCAATTTATCAATCGGATCAGCATCAACTCTTGCAAATTTCACTTTTTCTCCTTCCGTTTCAAGTTTTTGAATCAAATGAGAAATGATTGGTGAATCCAATAATAAGACCTCATATCCTTTCCCTTCAGCCTCCTCGATAAAACTGTGTTGTGCTTCTATATCATTTGCATATAAAATAACAAGATTACCATCTTTGTCAGTCTGGGCCGCTTTTGTTTTTTCCTGAAGCTCCTCGAAAGTAAAGTATTCATCCTTAGTTGTCGGGAACAATGCAAATTTTTGAGCTTTTTCAAAGAATTTAGGCTCAGAAAGCATACCGTATTCAATAACTATTTTGATGTCATTCCATTTTTTCTCGAAACCTTCTCTGTCATTTTTAAACAATGAACTCAGTTTATCCGCCACCTTTTTGGTGATGTAAGAGGAAATTTTCTTAACCGCTCCATCAGCCTGTAAATAACTTCTGGAAACATTCAATGGAATGTCTGGTGAATCAATAACACCTCTCAGCATTTGTAAGAAATCAGGAACAATTCCTTCTACATTATCAGTTACAAATACCTGATTCTGATACAATTGTATTTTATCCTTTTGAACATCCATATTGGTACTCAACTTAGGGAAATACAATATTCCTGTTAAGTTAAAAGGATAATCCACATTTAAATGAATATGAAATAAAGGCTCTTCAAATTGTGTTGGATACAACTCTCTATAAAAACTTTTATACTCCTCATCATTCAACTCACTTGGTTGTTTGGTCCAGGCTGGATTCGGATTATTGATGATCTTGTCAACAGTAATCATTTTTTGAGGCTCCTTTGTCTCTTTGCCTTCAGCATCTTTGATGGTTTTTGGCTCATGCTTAGGATCGGCTACCTCTTCTGTTCCAAATTTGATCGGAATAGGCATAAACTTGTTGTACTTATTCAACAATTCATTAATCCTGCTTTCTTCTAAAAATTCTAATGAGTCATCATCAATATGAAGAATGATTTCAGTACCTCTATCTTTCTTTTTAGATTTTTTCAGCGTATATTCAGGAGAACCGTCACATATCCAGTGCGCTGCCTCATCTTCTTCTCTAAAGGATTTAGTAAGGATCTCGACTTCTTTGGCAACCATAAATGCAGAATAGAACCCTAATCCGAAATGTCCGATAATACCCGCGTCGTTCTTCTCATCCTTGAATTTATCAAGAAATTCTTCAGCTCCTGAAAAAGCGATATCATTGATATACTTCTTTACTTCATCCTGAGACATTCCGATTCCCTGATCGATGATATGAAGCTTTTTACCTTCCTTATCAATTTTAACTTCAAGTCTGACATCGTCCAAATTTCCTTTGAACTGTCCAATTGAAGACAAGTGTTTTAACTTTAAAGTTGCATCAGTTGCATTTGAAATCAATTCTCTTAAAAAGATTTCGTGATCTGAATATAAAAAACGTTTTATCAACGGGAATATATTCTCAACAGCAACATTAATTTTTCCTTTTGCCATAATTATTTGATTTATTAATTTAATATGTACAACTGTTCTAATCAAAATAAATACCAAAAGAGCTATCATGACAAGATGACACGATATAGCTACCAAACGATTATTATCCTCCAGTGTTGGATTTAAGAAATCGACTTAATTATGTATATTTGTTTGTAGAGGGATGTATCTGAGAAATTAATTTTTTTGATAGACAATTGAACCATTTCATTAAACCCTCATTTTCAAAGAATAGACTAAAACTAAATAACATAATCTTATGTATAATTCTAAAATTACCGGTCTCGGCTTTTATGTGCCTGACAACATCGTAACTAATGATGACCTTTCTAAAATAATGGATACCAGCGATGAATGGATCCAGGAAAGAACCGGGATCAAACAAAGACACTGGATCAAGGAAGGCAGCGACGAAACGTCTGCCACTATGGGGGCAAAAGCAGCAGAAACTGCCATCGAAAGATCGGGATTAACCAAAGATGACATAGACTTTATCATTTTTGCCACCTTAAGCCCTGACTTTTATTTTCCTGGCTGTGGAGTGCAGATTCAGGAAATGCTTGGAATGGATACGGTTGGCGCATTGGATGTTCGGAATCAATGCTCGGGATTTGTGTATGCACTTTCAACTGCGGATCAATTCATCAAAACAGGTATGTATAAAAATATTCTGGTGATAGGCTCTGAATACCATAGCAATGGATTAGATAAAACTACACGAGGAAGGGGTGTCACTGTGATTTTTGGAGATGGAGCCGGCGCCTGTGTTCTCTCGAGAACCGAAGACAATCAAAAAGGTATTTTATCCTCGCATTTACACAGCCAGGGAAAGTATGCCGATAAACTGATTGTTGCATCTCCAAGTATCAAACATTGGGTTCCTGAAATACTTGCTTCCGAAGAAGAAGATGTTTCCTATTTCCCTTATATGGACGGTACGTTTGTATTTAAAAATGCCGTAGTCAGATTTAGTGAAGTGATCATGGAAGCCTTGGCAACTAATAACATGGCTCCTACTGATATCGATCTATTTATCCCACACCAGGCAAATTTAAGAATCGCACAATTCATCCAACAGAAATTTAAACTTAAGGATGACCAAGTCTATAACAACATCATGAGTTATGGAAATACTACAGCTGCATCCATCGTGATCGCCTTAACAGAGGCCTGGGAAAAAGGCAAGATCAAAGAAAATGACATTGTACTGCTCGCAGCATTTGGAAGTGGATTTACCTGGGGAAGCGTTCTGATACGTTGGTAAGAAATAAAAAAAAGTGGCTTAGGCCACTTTTTTTATGTGATATTAATTCTCGCGAAGATCATTTATTATTTTTGATAACTATCATCCCAGTTTTGAACCTCTGGTTTTCCTAATTTTCCTTCTGATTTTGCAACCAGCATAGAAACAGTGGCATCACCCGTAACATTTACAACTGTTCTACACATATCTAAAGGTCTGTCTACGGCAAAGATCAATGCCAATCCAGCCTCAGGAATTCCTGCCTGTGCCAGGACGATCACCAACATTACCATTCCGGCTCCCGGAACAGCAGCTGATCCAATACTAGCTAAAGTAGCTGTCGCTACAATTCCCAACTGAACACCTAATGAAAGGTCCATTCCAAAGGCCTGTGCTATAAAAACCGCTGCCACCGCCTGATATAAACTGGTTCCATCCATATTGATGGTGGCCCCTATTGGTAATACAAAACTCGAGACCTCCTCATCTACGCCTAAATGCTCGTGAACTCTTTCCATTGTGACCGGTAATGTTGCGGCACTTGAGCTCGTTGAAAATGCCAAGAGCTGAGCCGGAGAGATTCCCTGTAAAAATTCTTTTGGCTTTTTACCGGTAAAAATTATTACCAAAATAGTATATAACACGATCATCATCGCCAGTCCCAAAACAACTGTTAAAGCGTACCAGCCCAATGCTGTAAAAAGGTCTGCACTTGGAGACTCTACAATCAAGGCTGCCAATAATGCAAAAACACCATAGGGTGCCGCAAGCATAATCAAATCGATCATCTTTAAAATAACTTCATTAAAACTTGAAAAAAAATCTTTAACAGGTTTTGCTTTTTCTTCTGGAAGAAGGATAAGTCCTACCCCGAAAAAAATAGCAAAGAAAATAACCTGTAACATATTCTTATTTTTGGAAGAAGCTCCAATAATATTGTCAGGAACCAAATCTACCAAGGCCTGTAAAGGTCCGTTGTTCTGCTGATTTGCCGCTTCTTCTTTATATTTTTGAGTACTTTGAGAATAATTTGACACCAGTTCTGTTCGTGTTTCCTCAGATATGGAATTACCCGGTTTCAGGCTGTTGACTAAAAGTAATCCTATCGTAACTGCCATTACTGTTGTCAATAAATAGATCAAAACCGTCTTCCCTCCCATTTTTGACAACTTGGAAATATCCTTTAAATCTGAAACACCGGAAATTAAGGAACCCAGAATAAGAGGAACTGCAATCAGCTTTAAAGCATTTATAAAAATTGTTCCAAAAGGCTTTATCCAATCCTGGACAATCTCCTTTCCTCCAGAAAAACTTACCATCAGAAACCCGAAAGCTACTCCGAGTACCATTCCTAACAAAATTTTCCAGTGCAAAGCCAATTTCTTCATTTCTTATAAAATTTCTCGGAAGATACTAAAAATAATATTTGTCTTTGACTATGTAAAGACATAATTCTGGGGATTTTAACAAGGTTAAATCCTTTTCAAAATTTGTTCATTTCTAGATTATACTTACATTTGCCGAAAAATTAGCGGCTTCATGGAGAAATTGAAAAAACGATGGGGAATCACTTCAAACTGGCAAATAATTGCCATCATCATCGTGTTTGCTATAAATGGTTCTTTTGCGGCTTGGATCGCGGGCCCGATTACCAATTTCTTTGGTCTGAATGCTGAAACTACAAAACCTTATTTCTTTTATATTATTTTAAGAATCGTTCTGATCTTCCCAATCTATCAAATAACATTGCCCTTAGTAGGATGGTTATTTGGACAGTTTAAGTTCTTTTGGGATTTTGAAAAAAAGATGCTGCAAAGAATGGGGCTGGGCAGATTTTTTAAGTAGTCTTTGAGGGATTCAACAGATAGACATAACACCAAGTAAGGGTGAAAGAAGGAAAAAAGTCAAGACCGGGTATTGCTTCTTCTAAAAATGATATCAATCCGCCAATTTTTCCTACATTTCCTTTGTATAACTTGATCATTAAATAAGCCGATAAAGGTGCCCAAACAATATCCGTTAGCGGAAAAATATAAGAGATCATTCCGATCAAATCAAAAAGCAAACCAATAAATAATTTTTGTTTTTTACTTAAATTTTCCATTTACTAGGCTAGTTATCCCAATTCTTTTTAGCTCGAATTTGTTTGTATAGCTTAATTCCCAGCATCAATATCACAGATACTCCTAAGATTCCAACTACTCCAAAAACCCAACCTAGTGTTGTTTTTAGGACGACAAGAAAAACGCAGGCGAAAAGGATTATTGTCGCTACCTCGTTCCATATTCTAAGCGCATATGAGGAGTAATTTAGATGACCTTTTGACATTTGGTTATACATGACCTGGCAAGACCAATGATAAGCAAAAAGCAGTGCTACAAATATCAATTTGATCAGCATCCAGTTCGCTTCCAGCCAAAAAGGTTGCAGAATCAAGAGCCAAATCGCAAAAACAGTGGCCAAAACAGCTGATGGCCATGTGATGATATACCAAAGTCGTTTGCTCATCAATGTATATTGCTTTTTTAGAATTGATTTACTGGGCTCTTCTTTTTCTTCTGCCTCTTTAAAGTAAATAAACAATCGAATAATATAAAAAAGACCGGCAAACCAAGTGGTCACAAAAATAATATGCAGCGATTTAACGTATAAATAAGTCATTAATTACAGCTTATGAATTCCAATTTTTAATCCATTTTACCATGACCTCAACCCAAGCATCATCTTCATTCAAACAACTAATATGTCTAAACTCCTCTCCGCCAAATTCCAGGAATTCCTCTTTTCCTTCCATAGCGATTTCTTCAAGCGTTTCCAAACAATCTGAAACAAAGGCTGGCGTAATTACAGCAAGTTTCTTTATGCCTTGCTCCGGCATGGCTTCTAGTTCAAGATCTGTATATGGCTTTAACCAGGGATCCTTTAATAACCTTGATTGGAATGAATTCCTGTAGGTGCCTTCCTTTAAGCCCAATTCTTTGACAATACCTTTTGTGGTTTCAAAACACTGATGTCGGTAACAGGTTTCATGTGCCACAGATTTAGTTTCACAACAAGTTCCGTCAAGTTTACAGTGAGAACCTGTAGTATCTCCTTTGTAAATATGTCTTTCTGGGATTCCATGATATGAAAACAAAATCTGATCATAATCAAAGCCTTCCAGCTCTTCCAGCAAATGTTGACTCATCACTTTGATATACTCCGGTCTGTTGTAAAAAGGAGGCAACACATCCATTTTTATTCCTTTAAATGAGGTATCCAACAAATCCTTTGCCTTTTCAACAACTGTTTCATACGAAGACATGGCAAAATGCGGGTATAATGGAATCAAATACATGTCCTTAACACCCTGTGACTCTAGTTCACGAATTGCATTTTCCATACTCATGGATCCATATCTCATTCCTAAGGCAACCGGTATATCAATTTTTTTCTTAATTTTTTCTGTGAACCTTTCCGATAATACGATTAAAGGCGATCCTTCCTTCCACCAAATTTTTTTGTATGCTGCAGCAGATTTCTTTGGTCTGACGTTTAGTATGATTCCTTTGATGAGTAAAAATCTTTTCCAATAAGGAATGTCAATTACACGTTCATCCATTAAAAACTCATCGAGATATCGTCTAACATCCTTAACCTCAGTACTATCCGGAGACCCAAGATTCACCAATAAAACACCCTTTTTTCCCAATTTCCAGATTGTTTAATGTTTATAATTTTAAAAGCGTAAATATAATATTTTTCGTTCTTGCAACTGAAACGCTTCTCGATTTTTTTTAAACAAAAGACAATAATCTTTTATCGTTATTTTTTTTATTTCAAACGATATCTTTTCCCGTGCTATCTAATTATTTTTGCGCAGTAGTTTTTTAATAGCATTTATGGAAATACCTATTTTTATTGTATTCTCCGGTGTTTTACTAGAAAAAATTAAGCACTTAATGGATGTGATAAAAATCATGGTTTAAAAAATTCTTGTAGCGTAATTTTGGCTTTCATTACTGAACTAAAAAATTAGATACCACGTATTAAATGAATCATCCTGATATGACTAAAAATTCAGATTGTAAAAAGTTTTACGTAATAGGCTTGAATTATGAAAAGGCTGACGTTGTCACCAGAAGTAATTTTAGTCTGAGTAAAGACAAACAAAAGCAGTTACTATCTGAAGCGAAAAAAATCAATATAAACAGCGTAGTGATCTTGTCTACCTGTAATAGAATTGAGATCATGGGCTTTGCCAAGCATCCCTTTCAGTTGATCTCTCTACTGTGTAAGTATTCCAAAGGCACAGTTGAAGAATTTGCCAAAGTTTCCTATGTTTTCAAAAACAGTGATGCTGCAGAACACGTTATTCGAATAGCTACTGGTATTGAAAGTCAGATTCTTGGTGATTATGAAATCGTAGGGCAACTAAAAGATGCCTTCGCCATGGCCAAAGAAGCCAATACTGTAAATGCATATCTTGAAAGATTATTCAATGTATCACTGCACGCCAGTAAGGAAACAAAAAACAGAACGAGTATCAGCTCCGGAACAACAACGGTTTCTTATGCTGCGATTCAATATATCAAAGATCATTACAGCAAAAAGAACCCTAAAAAAATACTGGTTTACGGATTAGGGGATATCGGTCAGAGCACGGCAAGAAGTTGTTCGGAATATCTAAAAGCTCATGAGATGACAATCATCAACCGAACAGAAAGTATCGCAAAAGACCTGGCGAAAGAGATTAAAGTTGTAATGGCACCGCATAAAGATCTGATCGACCATGTAAAAGCATCTGACATTATTATTGTTGCAACGGGAGCATCGAATCCCACAGTAACTAATGAAATGATCTCTGGTGATAAGAAACAATTGATCATCGATCTTTCTATACCCAGAAATGCTGATCCAGCGATCAATGAAAGAGAAGGTATTAATATCATTGATGTCGATATTTTGTCAAAAAAGACGAAGGAGACCCTTGAGGAAAGAAAAAAACAAATTCCTTTAGTTGAAGAAATTATAGATAAATATAAATCTGAATTTTACGAATGGTTGAATTTCAGAAGAAGCACTCCAGCTATAAATTCTCTTAAAAAATCACTGGAAATTATCCAAAAGGATGCTATTTCTTCACATTCTAAAAAATACGAAGATGTAAATGCTGATCTGGTTGAAGACGTTACTTCACAGATGATCAACAAGATCGTATCTAAATTTGCCATGCATTTGAAGTCTGATAACACCCAGGCCAACAAAAGTATCAAGGTAATGAAAGACGTATTTAACTTAGAGACTACAGAAAATTAATATGAGCAGAATAATTAGAATTGGAACCAGGTCCAGTGAATTGGCGCTTTGGCAGGCAGATACTGTCTCTAACCAACTGAAATACCTAGGACATGAAACGGAGATCGTCAAAATAGATTCTATAGGTGATGAAGTGCTGAATAAACCACTTTACGAATTGGGGACCACTGGAGTTTTCACGAAGAATCTTGATACAGCTCTTTTAAATGACAGAATCGATATCGCAGTTCATTCTCTAAAAGATGTTCCAACAGTATTACCCAATGGAATTGTGCAGGCTGCTGTTCTCAAACGAGGATTGCATCATGACATTCTAGCTCTTAAAGACAACGAAGACTTTTTTACAAAAAAAACAGCCATAATAGCGACAGGAAGTCTAAGAAGAAAAGCGCAATGGCTGCATCGTTTTCCTCATCATAAAATCACGGATTTACGCGGTAATGTGAATACCAGAATGAGAAAGTTAAAAGAAAATGACTGGAACGGAGCCATTTTCGCAATGGCAGGGCTAAAACGTATCGGAATCTTACCAAACAACATATTAAAACTTGACTGGATGATCCCTGCACCTGCACAAGGAGCAGTGATGGTTGCCGCACTTGAAAAAGACAATGATTTGTTAAACATCTTGGCTGAACTCAATGATAAAGAAACTGAATTATGTGTGGGTATAGAACGAGAATTTCTAAATAAACTGGAAGGTGGTTGTTCTGCTCCAATTGGTGCTTTGGCAATGATCAAAGATGAGGAGCTCAAGTTTAAAGGAGCTTTATTCAGTACTGATGGAAAGCAAAAAATTGAATTTTCAAAAACTGTTCCGGTAAATCACACAACTGATATTGCACAGTTTGCCGCCACTTATATTTTGGATAAGGGAGGTAGAAAATTGATGAGAAAGGAAGGTGAAGTTGAAAAAGAGATCAATATTTTCTCAACCAAGCATTTATCAATAGGACAAAAAAGCACCCTCAATCAGAGAATTGGTGCTGACATGAGTGATTTCATTACCATCAGACACAACCGTATCAAGAATAATGTAGTGAAACAGCCTATAAAACATGTCATAATTACAAGTCAGAATGCGGTTGAAGCAATTTCTGATAATTTTATGGCTTCAGAACTTAATTTTGAGCATATATATTGTGTGGGTCGACGAACCAAACGACTGATAGAAAGAAACATCGGAAAAGTAACTCATGTAGAAAATTCTGCGAGCAATCTTGCAAATTATTTGGCTGAGCAAATAAAAAATGAAGAAGCTACATATTTCTGCGGTAACCATAGAAGAGATGAACTACCTGACCTCCTGAATAAAAACGGTGTCACTTTAAACGAAATAACGGCATATCAAACATTATTGAGTCCGAATAAGCTTTTAAAAAAATACGATGGCCTTCTTTTTTTCAGTCCATCAGGAATTGAAAGCTTTCTGAGCAAAAACAGTGTCGATCAGCAGGTGGCATTTTGTATTGGAGCGACAACGGCAAAAGAGGCTCGAAAACATTTTACATCAGTTGTTGAAGCCAAGCTTCCTTCAGTTGAAAGTGTATTGAACTCTGTCAATGCTTATTTTATAAAATAAACCGATCATGATGAATAGAACAAGGCGACTTAGACGAAGCGAGGGTATCAGAAGACTGGTAAGAGAAAATAGTCTTCAACTTAACGACCTGATCTATCCTATTTTTATTGAAGAAGGTCATGGTATTGAAACTGAAATCGCTTCGATGCCTGGCATTAAAAGATTTTCTTTGGATACAGTTTCCAAAGAACTCGATGAGGTCAGTCAGTTGGATATTCCGGCTGTATTACTTTTTGGAATACCCAATTCAAAAGATGAGATCGGCTCTGAAACATGGAACGATCAAGGAATTATTCAGCAAGCCATTCGCTTTATAAAAAAACATTATCCGCAACTATACGTGATTACAGATGTTTGTTTTTGTGAATATACCAGTCACGGACATTGTGGAATCATACATGACAATGACGTGGATAACGATGCCACTCTTGTCAATATTGCCAAGCAGGTTATATCTCATGCCAAAGCAGGAGCAGATATGGTTGCTCCGTCCGGAATGATGG
>JAAESS010000100.1 GCA_024229195.1 Flavobacteriales bacterium
CGACCTGAGTAAAAAATCATGAATCTTTCTTTCATCTTCACTCATTTCCACAAAGAGTTTTTTCTGAATCTGCTCCTTTTTCTGCTCTTTCGGAGTCCATCCAAGAACATATTCAAGATCGTTAACTGAGGTAATCATTGCGGCTTTGTTACTTTTAATCAAAAAATTACATCCTTGACTAAATTTATCTTTAGTCCTTCCGGGGACAGCAAATACATCCCTGAAGTATGATGATGCAAAATCTGAGGTAACCAGTGACCCTCCTTTACTTGCCGATTCAACCACCAAAGTAGCCTCAGCTATTCCTGCAATTATTCTGTTTCTTTTTATAAAATTTTCCTTGACTGGAGAACCTCCTGACCAAAACTCTGTAAACAGTCCTCCATTTTCAAGCATTTTTTCAGCAACTTTAGCATGAGGCTTTGGATAAATCCTATCCAGACCATGAGCTAGAATACCAATTGTAGATATTCCGTTTTGAATTGATTCCTTATGAGCGCAAATATCAACTCCATAGGCAAGGCCACTTACAATGATGGGATCAAATTTCTTTATTTCTTTGATAAATTCCTTTAAAAATTGACGTCCATATGGTGTCATCATGCGAGTTCCGACAATACTAATGATTCTCTTTTTATTGATATCAAAATTTCCCTTTGTAAAAAGAATTATGGGGGCATCAGGACAATGCCGAAGTTTTTCAGGGTAATCCTTATGAAAATAAGTAATTGCTGAGATTTTGTTGGTTTCGATAAATCGAATCTCCTTTTCGGCTTTTCCCAAAACAGACTTATTATTGATTTGCTCTAAAAAATTGGACCCGATACCTTTGATCTGATTCATGTCATTCGGCTTTGCCTGAAATAATTGCTTGGCTCCTCC
>JAAESS010000101.1 GCA_024229195.1 Flavobacteriales bacterium
ATCAATAATGTATTCTTTTAGTTCATCAAGACTCGTTTCTATATCTAAGCCAAATTGATCTAAAATTTCTTTCCATTCAGGATTGTTTTCTGTTGGGTCAATGCCTTCTAAAAGATGATCAGCAAATTCTGCTGGTGTAGTAAACTGTGAAAAAGACGCATCTCCTAGGTCTAACTTTGCTTCACTTACTTTTGGAATAACTGTGTCAACGATATAACCTTTAATATCAGCAACACTGGTAACATCTTTGGCTGGGTCAAAAATAATTGGGTTGCCATTTTCATCTTTTATTCCTGTTTTACCAATTGCATCATAATGCAATCTTGCAAATTGTTCTTTATTTTTTAAATCAACACCATAATAATAAGCATATTGATTCCAAGTAATTCCCCCGTCAATATCTTCTGTTCCTTCAATAATTGCGTCCGGGTTGGCTAAAGCAGCTGCATAATCGGCTTGAACACGTTCTGCTTGTTTTCTGTAGTCATTATCTCTTGGGCCTTCAAAGCCTTCTCTAGGATCAATTGCAGTAGTGGGATCAAAATAAAATTCATAATCAAACGTTTGATCTGGCATTGCCTGAATTTGAGACAATTTCGCAGCGGCATGGGCAGACGCTACATTCTTAAGCGCTGTCATAGCGTCTTGTGTTTGAAAAACGTTCTGCTCATCTTCATCTAAGGTATCTAAGTACGAAATAAATTCATCCATAGATTTTGATTGATCAAAACGAGGCTTAATATATTCATCAATAAATCTATTTCTGAATTCATCTTCAATCGTGTAAATACGATTAATTTCGCTTTCGCTATTTGTTAATAATTCAACAGCTTC
>JAAESS010000102.1 GCA_024229195.1 Flavobacteriales bacterium
CCGGACGTACATTAAAACCATGTTCAATACGGCCAATAGTTGCAGGGAAGGAGCCTCCACCATGTGCAAAAGCAACCTTTAACTTTGGCAACCTCTCAAAAACACCACCAAAAATCATTGAACAAATTGCAAGAGAGGTTTCTGCAGGCATCCCTACTAACCAAGGTAACCAATATTTTTCCATTTTCTCTTTCCCCATCATATCCCAAGGATGAACGAAAATACTCATCTCCAATTCCTCACATTTTTTGAAAATTGGAAATAATTCTTCTCTATCTAAATTCCAATCATTTATATGAGAGCCTATTTGAATTCCTCTTAATCCAATTTCTTTACATCTGATAAGTTCTTGAATTGCCATATCAGGATTTTGCATTGGGATTGTGCCAAGCCCAACAAACCTTTTCGGATGTTTTTTTACTAAATTAGATATGTGATTGTTTAAGAATTCTGCAACTTCTAAAGTGTCTTCATCTTTTGCCCAATACGAAAACATAACCGGTACAGTGGATAAAACCTGAACATCTACCATTTGCTCATCACACTCCTC
>JAAESS010000103.1 GCA_024229195.1 Flavobacteriales bacterium
ACCTGCATAAAAGATCTGAGTCAAATTTTTATTATTTTCAAGTGCCTCCAATGAGAGATCTGTAGATGTAGAAGATCCTTGCGAATTATACCATGATGCATCATAATACATTTGATTGAGCAAGGCGATACTTCCCATTAATGAAGTGGGATATACTTGGTTGTGGTATTTACTTTTATTAAAAGAGAGGTATTGTGCAGACCTTGAATTTAAAATCCGCTGGTTATCCGAATCTACAGTGTTTAAAGCAACTAACATCCCATTTCCTCTGACGATACCATCCTGAAAATGCGTGTTAACCACCCCAAATCCTGCTTTTAGTAACTCTTTGGCTTTTTTGTCATCAAACTTAAACTTGGTTGCCGCTTCAGTTTCTGGCATAATGTGTTCATTCCAATAATAGCCTTTTCTTTTGCTGTCGTATTGTGTTCCTCTTCGTCCTCCCTTTTCCATTTTTGGTAATTGGATACCAAAATTTGAAAATACATCGATAAATGAAGGATAAACACTTTTTCCTTCGAGATCAATCGTAATACAGTTTTTTGGGATAGAGATTCCTTTTCCGGAAGCAATGACTTTCCCCTTCTGAATGATCAATGTGCCCTGATCAATTACCTGGTCCGGATTGATATGAATTTTGGCATTGATAAAGGCAGTGTAATTATCATTCTCTGCTTTGACACCGTCATTTTTTGGAAAATACTCTTGTGATGAAGCAGTAAAAAACTGCAACAACATGACAAAGGCAACTATTTTTTTCATAATTATTTGAAATTTTGTTGATCAAATGTATTAATTAAAATCTAAAATGTA
>JAAESS010000104.1 GCA_024229195.1 Flavobacteriales bacterium
ATGAGCGCCTGAACCTCTTTAGAATCTATATTTAGATTTTTAATAATGGGTAATAAGAATGCCAGCGTTTTTCCTGTCCCTGTCGGGGATAGTAAAATCGTGTTCTTCACCCGTTCGATAGTAGGAATGGCTTCCTCCTGCATAGGGTTTAGCTGAGGGATTTTCAACTTTCCTAAAATGACATCTTGATCTTGTATAAAAACTGACATTGTTTAGATTTAACGTGGGTTTTTCTTTTTTGATTTTTTAGAGGTATCCTTTGCGATTTTACTTTGAGACAGGTAATGCGCCAAAGCTTTCTCGACCAATTCCTCCTTTGTTAAATGGTGAAAAATTGTATGTACCTTATTTTTGATATCAGCCGAAAACTCATGATTTGGTTTGGTCTTGAATATTTTCTTTGCCCATAAAAGCGTATTATTCTCTTCAAGACTTTTTGCATCTGCTTTAGCCATTCTGGTAAATCCGATACCAAGTTCCTTTTCAAAATCAGCAATTTCAAAAAGCTCTTCCTTTTGTATAACAGTTAGCGACATACCCTTGGCTCCTGCTCTTGCAGTTCTTCCACTTCTGTGAATATAGGTTTCATATACATCAGGTAAATGATAGTTGACCACATATGAAATCTCCTTTACATCGATACCCCTGGCAGCAAGATCTGTAGCCACAAGAATATCGATATGTCCTTCTCTGAATTGACCCATGATACGGTTTCTTATTCCTTGAGATAGACTGCCGTGAAGCGCTCCGGAAGAAAATTTATGAATTGCAAGGTTCCTGGCCAGTTTATTCACTGCCGCTTTGGTTTTGCAAAAGATGATACCTCTTTGTCCTAATTTAGAGTTTAAAAAGTGCATCAACACATCGAGTTTTTCAATAGGCTCTACCACAACAAACTGATGATCAATACCCTGATGACCCTTGGTTTCTAAATTAGCACTTACCTGACTTACATGTTTAGACATATAATTCTGGATCAACTGCTTGATCGTTCCGGGCATAGTAGCCGTAAACAATATGGTTCTTCGCTTTTTAGGAAGTATGGCAACGATTTCATCCAAACCTTCTTTTAGGGCCCCCATCATTTCATCGGCCTCGTCAAGTATCAAATATGCCACATGACTCAGGTTAATGGCTTTACGTTGAATCAAGTCAATTAATCTTCCTGGGCTTGCTACAACTATGTGAGCCGGTTGATTTAACCTTTCGATTTGAGGTTTAATAGGAATACCCCCGCAGGTGACGGCAACAGAAACATCCGGTAAATTTGTCGCAAATGATTCCAGGTTACTCCCTATTTGCTGACCTAACTCTCTTGTTGGGGCCAGTATCAATGCTTGAACATGATCAATCTTTGTATCAATCAATTGTAAAATGGCTAAGCCAAAAGCTGCGGTTTTTCCGGATCCGGTCCTTGCCATACCCACAAAATCCTTTTGCTCTTCTAAAAGAACAGGTATTGATTTTTCTTGAATATCAGTGGGAATAGTAATATTTAAATCAGCTAAGCTTTTTTGAAGTGCTTTATTGATTCCTAAAGCGGCAAATTTTTGAGACATACATTAATTTTGGGCAAAGATAGGCACAGTAATCCATCGAACAACACTGCAATGATAAAGATTTAATATGCTTATCATCAGAAAGCAGCTTATTCAGTCAAATTATACCATTCTATTTCACTTAAATTTTGACGTCTCCCTTTGCTAACTACCGGATAATTTTTAACCAGATAATTTACGATCACTTCTTGATTATCTCCAAGATCCCATAAGTTCTGGCTCTCTTGCATCCACCTGATCGTGGCATCCCATTGCTCTTTGTTCATTCTGTTCTGGGTGATCAGCTGGGCCGAATGACAAGCCGTACAGTTCCCAATTACGGTCAATAAGCCTTCATCATCAATAAGACCCGTTCGTACATGTATTCCGTCAACAATGTCTTTGCTGGCTGAATTTTTTTCTACTACAACAGGTTTTGCTTGTTCATCCGAAAAAAAATCCAGTAATGGCACCCTTACAAAACCTATGATCATAACAACAATAAAAATAAAAACAAATTGTTTCCATTTACTTTTCTTTGAATTACGATATGTATGATTCTTTTCTTCCATCTACCTTTTTAAACAACTTTAACAGCAATACGATGACAGGCATTATTCAAATAACCCTTTGGATTCCAACCGGGAACCAACATGGGTTGCGCTTTGCCATCCTGATCAGTTGCCTTTGCCCATACTTCATAATAACCCGTCTGAGGGAATTTAATTTTTGCATTAAAATGCTGCCAGGCCAATCTATTCATTGGTTTATCAAGATCACATAAATGCCAAGTAACTCCAAAATCTATAGAATATTCCATTTTCGCAACCTCTAGTTCTCCTGCCCAGGTATGACCTCTGATATCCAACTCCCTTGATTTATTTAAAACGGCTCCAGATTTGGGGTAGGTAATTAAGGATTTTACAGGCATTGATTCAATAATTTTCATATCCTCTTCCGGTACTTTCTGACCAGGAGACACAGGATATACCGGAACTCTGTATGCAGTACCCTGCATTTTTGAACCGTCATGTTCCTTATTTCTCACGCTTATTCGATTGATCCATTTTCCTGAAACTGATGCCGGCCAACCACCCGCTATCAAACGCAAGGGATAGCCATGAGCCAAAGGTATCGGTTCGTCATTCATTAAATAGGCGATCAAAGTTTCATCCTGCAGAGCCTTATGCATGGGAACTCCTCTCGAAATTGGTTCTTTATTTGGATCTCCACTCAAATGAACATCTGTCGCATGATAACCTATATACACTGCATCATCTTTTATTCCGACATCATTCAAAAGATCTTTCAATCTCAGACCTGTCCATTTTGCACAATGAACCGCACCTATGGTCCATTGATTACCTTTGGCCGGAGGATCAAATTCGCTTCTTCCGTTACCACCACATTCTAATGTAACCTGATAGGTATAGGACTTAAATTTTGATTTAAGATCTGCTAATGAATAAGATTTTATTCCGGCTACTGATTCTCCATCGATGGTTAAAACCCATTGATCCGCATTTATTTCTTTTGGGATAAGGCCATTGTTTCTGATAAACATTTTACTATTTGGCGTAACCTTATCATCAAGTAAATATGCCTGAGCTTCAATACTATAGGGTCTATTATTTAAAACTACCATAGAACTATCAAGATCGAACAATTCAAAAGGGTCAGGATCCTGAAAGCCGAGCAATTCATATCCCTTCGGAATATGAGAGGCATAAACAATCGAAACACCTGCTACGGATGCCAGTGTGCTCATCCCAGTTTTTTTCAAAAATGATCTTCTTTTCATATTAATACTAATTGTAGGGCGGTAAATATCAATTTATAACTTCTTAATTCCATATAAGCATTTTTCTTTCATTCCAATAGGAATCTGGATTTACAGCATGTTGTTTCAAAGATAGTAATTCTTGATAGTCAAGTTTGAAACTCATTGCTTTCAAATTTTCTGTAAGTTGTGCAGCGGTTGAAGCTCCACTCAAAATAACATCAGGTCCGAGATGATCTATTATAAATCTTAAAGCAACAGCGTCTTCAGATACTCCATATTTTTTCGCTAAGCTTTCGAGGTCTTTATATAATCTACTATAATGCTTATAATCTTCATTTCTAAATACTCTTCCATTGGCCAGAGCTTCTTTAACAATCACCATTCTTCCTGATTTTATTAACCCTTCTAAAACCTTGTGAGTACTGGCTTCTAAAATATTATAAGTCACTTGAAAACTTTCGAATAGTGGTTTATCCTTTATACTAATCTGAGCAACAAACTCTAAAATTTCAGTTTGACGCGACCCACTGGCCGAGATACCCATTTTTAGACCGGTTCTGTTTTTGATCTCGAATAGTTTTTGCAATACTTCCTTGTTTTCCAGCACACCGCTCTCAAAAGTAGCAGAATGGATCTGGTATACTTTCAAAGCCGGTAAAAGATTTTTTGACACTGACCACTGTTCAAGCAATTTATCAAGCGTGTGCTCCTTGATCTCATGAGCCCCATTATACTCAAGATTCCAGTTCGCTACATAAGTGTAGCCCCACTTGGTGCTTAAAGATAATTTTTTGGGCTTGTTTTGATCATACCATTGTTGCAGAAATTCTTCTCCCTTGCCGTAAGAAGGAGCGGTATCAAAATGTCTAAGGCCTTGCTCGTAGGCAAAATCAAGCATTTTAAAGGCATTGGCTCTGTAATAAGCCTCAGACTTATTGTGATCAGCACCTTGTCTAACATTTATATATTGAGGCCTGCCTATAGCAGCCAATCCAAGACCTATTGTAGTACTGCTCAAACTAGTTATTGTTTTTATTTTTCATATGACAAGTGTATTCATGATCAGCCCTTTTATTTGGATGCCTAAATATACCACTTTACTGGTCAATTATAAAATGTCTCTACCCTGCCATCTCCTTTAAAACTTCAACAAACCTGTCCAATTCATGAATAGACGTATAGACATTGGGGGTGATTCTGCATCCATGAACACCGGGTCTATCAATGGCTACAACCCATATATCATAGGTGTCGAATAGCACTTGGGCCATATCTTGAGAATTCATATTCTTGATACCAACGTTTGCTATGGCCGATGATCTTTCAGTCTCAAATGGAGTATTCAAAATGATATTTGGATGATCTTTTAATTTCGAAGTCCAGTATTCTTTTAGATATTTCAGTCTTGCCTCTTTCCTATCCTCTCCAATCATTTGATAGTAATCAATCGCCCCCGGGATCGATAATTCTACATGAACCGGTGTCGTACCCATATGATTTAACCTGTCGATATCATCTCTCGGTAATTCTGCTTCAGCAAACAGAGGCCATAAATTCCTTATTTTATCTTTCTGAACATACAACAATCCGGCACCAAGCGGAACATTAAGCCATTTATGTAAACTTGTGCCATAGTAATCGCAATTCAAATCAGGTATCTTAAAATTGAGATGCGCAAAGGCATGAGCTCCATCAACCATAACCTCAATACCTCTTTGATGAGCCATGTCACAGATCTTTTTTACAGGCAATACCTGTCCGGTAATATTCACCACATGACTGATCATTAATAATTTTGTTTTATCAGTAATCTGACTCGCATATAAATCAATGATTTCTTGATCATTTTTTGGATGGTTTGGCAAGGAAACTATTTTTGAAATGATCCCGTGCCTTTCCTCCATAAGTCTGAACATATCCATCATTGACCCATAATCCTGTTCAGCATAAATCGCCTCATCTCCAGCAGACCAGTCTTGACCTGAAATCACCAAATCCAATGACTCTGTGGTATTTCGTGTAATAATGACTTCATCAAATGCGCATCCTGCCAAGTCAGCCAATTGCTTTCTCGCCAAGTTTCTGTTTTCAAATTGTACAGTTCTCATATACCTTGATGCTAGAAAATTAACCGACTTTACATTTTCTAAATAAATTTCTAAATTTTCTTGAGGCATCATACAGTAATAACCGTTCTCAAGATTTATATAATCAGTATTGATTAAATATCCTTTGCGAATATTGGCCCAAAAGTCTTCATTGGAGACCAGTTCCTGTGAAGTAAGGTGTGTAACAGCATCAAAATCCTTAGCTAAGCCATCCATATTAGGTAAGACAGCACCGACACCCATTAATGAGATTTGTTTTATAAAAGCTCTTTTGTCCATTTTTTAAAGATAAAAAAGAATATGATGTGTTCAAAATGAGTTAGATATCTTATGACTTTTTTAGCCCTGCTATATTTTAAAGAGCTTGTTATATTCAAATTATTGATCATATACATTCAGCTTAAAACATAAAAAAAGCCTTAACAAAATATGTTAAGGCTTTTTACGGTGGAATTAATTTTTGTTCCATAAACTTAAGTTTTAGTTATTTCTTCATATCGTTGACTTAGTAACCATAATTTCTAAAACTTGACCATCTAATTCTTTTACTTTCGCTAAAGGTTGAAAAATTTGAATACCTTTTTTCGTTTGCTGTACCGTTGTTCATTACTGTTCTCATGATATATATATTTAATTATTATACAACAAATGTATGTCACATGTATGTTCTGGTAAATTTTGACTTACCGAACTGTTGATTCATCATGATGAATTGCAATAAAAAAGGCCTTATCCCTATTTTCACAGGATTAAGGCCAATTCTAATCACCAAATCTATTCTCTTTTTCTTATCCTATTGTAATCTTTCGTGCAGGCTTAGGTTTTGCTTCTTCCCTTTTTGGGATGCTCAAACTCAAAATACCGTCTGTGTACACCGCTTCGATCTTGTCTTCTTGAACTGTATCAGGAAGCATAAAAGTTCTCCTAAAAGATGCATAAGCAAATTCCTTTCTTGTATAATTGTCTTTTAATTGCTCTTTCTCGTTCTTGATCTCGACAGAAACTGATAATGATTCATTTTCAAGATCAATCACAAAATCGGATTTTTTAAATCCAGGTACAGCCATTTCCAAAGTGTAGCCATCTTCCGACTCCTTTATATTTACTTTTGGAGAACTCATCCCTTTGTTAAAGTCGGTATTTTTAATATAGCCGGCTTCCTCATTAAATAACTCATCTATAAAAGAGGTCCATGCAGGAAAGTTCGCTGATCCGTATTGATTTCTTTTTAATCGCTTGCCATTTTTAGTTAACATTAAATTGCTCATATTGTATTGTTTAAAAGATTATACTTTTTTGTTTGCTAATCATATTGCAATCCTGGTACCAAATGAGAAATTTTGAATAAACTGACGAAAAACAATATAAATTTACGTCATTATGGCATCAATAAGCCATTTTAAATGCCATTATGGCGTGATCGTAGTTGTTCAAATCATAAACAAGTGTATTAACGGGAAGGATTCAGAGTGGATAAATGGCTTTTTACCGAACTCATCTTATTCATAAGATGTCCACCAATAATTGGTATTCTTCATTTTCATATCAACAACTGCTCCGGGCGCAGGAGTTAAAAAGTGCTGATCTTTTTGCTCTGCAGCTGATATAAATCTTGTGATCGGTTCTTTCCAGTGATGCAAGGCAAGGCTAAAAGCACCCCAATGTACCGGAATTGCGTATTTTACTTTTGCATCCATAGCAGCTAGCACTGTGTCTTCAGGATACATATGAATTTGATCCCAGCGTTCATTATACTGACCACATTCCATAAAGCCCCAATCAAAGGGTCCAAATTTTTCACCGATCAGTTTAAAATGATCATCATATCCGCTGTCTCCACTCCAGTAAATACTATGAACTACAGATTTGATCACCCAGCCTCCCCATAAAGATTTTGCTCGATCAAAGGCACCACGACCTGAAAAATGTCTGGTGGGCGTATAGATCAGATCCAAATCAAAGAGTTTTATTTCTTGCCACCAATCGAATTCTGTGATCTTGCTTTTATCGACACCCCAGTGCTCTAAATGTCTGGCAAATCCTAGAGGTACAAGATAGGTGTCAACTTTTTGCCTTAAGATTCTTATACTTTTAAAGTCAAGATGGTCATAATGGTCATGGGTCATTAAAACAGCATCTATTTTTGGGAGCTTCTCAATCAAACTCAAGGTATCTTTTGTAAACCTTTTTGTTCTGAGAGGCCCCACTGGTGAAGCATCCTCTCCAAACATAGGGTCGATAAGAATGTTTTTATTATTGATTTGCAGCAGCAATGTAGAATGACCATACCATATAAATTTAGGGATACCATCTCGGTGGAACTTCTCGGGGTCAAAGGTTTCGATTTTTATGTCTTCTTTTGGATTTCTGGCTTTTCTCCCCTGCAGATTTTCTTTAAGCAATGCAGGAACAGATTTCAAACTCAAACTCATCGTCATTTTTGATTGATTTTGAAAAGATCCATTTTTCCATTGCTTTGATTTTTCCAGACGCTTTGAGTCTTCTTTGACTAGTTTTCCTCCAAACTGTGGATTTTTTTTCAAATAAAAGTATCCGAAAGGAAGACCAAAGCCAAGAATTAACAACACTACTGATGTGATCATATTTAAGGATATTATATATAAGCTGACAAAAAACAAAAATATGGAAATTGTCTTGATTCAGTGGCCAAAATCCTGATATCAATCAAGTCTTTTTTGATCATTTTTCAAAGATTATAGTAATTACATTCAACGTCGCGTAGCGAATAAATGAATTATTGTTATTTTGCGGCTATCCAAATTTAATATGAATCTTTAACATCGAAAAATGAAAAATCTGAACACAAAATATTTAAAATCTGATCTCCAGGCAGGAATGGTAGTTTTTTTAGTTGCACTTCCTTTGTGTTTGGGTATCGCTTTAGCCAGTGGCGCTCCTCTGTTCTCTGGAATTATGTCAGGAGTTATAGGTGGAATTATCGTAGGTTTTTTTAGCGGCTCACAATTGAGTGTTTCCGGTCCTGCTGCCGGACTAACAGCCATTATTCTTGCTGCAATTGCTTCTTTAGGTTCTTTTGAAGCCTTTCTTTTAGCAGGTGTTTTAGCAGGTGTTTTGCAACTCGTTCTTGGTTATATAAAGGCCGGAGTTGTTTCAAATTACCTACCATCAAATGTGATCGAAGGAATGCTTGCTGCTATTGGTATTATTATTATTCTGACACAATTGCCACATGCTGTTGGTTATGATATCGTCAAAGAATAGTATAAAAAAAGCGCCTAATCGGCGCTTTTTTTATTACAAATTAGATAAATAGGCTCCATAAGAGTCTTTAAACTCAAAACCTTTTGTTA
>JAAESS010000105.1 GCA_024229195.1 Flavobacteriales bacterium
CCATTGCCATGGAGATGGATGGAGTGACTGTTGATTCGTTTACGGATAGTATATTGAAGCTATTGAAAATGAAACAATTTTAATCTGCTTCAATAGCCTTGTAAACCTCTTTAGTAAAGGTTTCCCAGAACGGTTCATTATTAAAGCCGAACATTTGCGTCATACCAACAATGACAATCTTTTTTTTCGGATCAATATAATATTTTGTATTAAATACACCACCCCAACCAAAGGATTCTGCACTTAATGGAGATAGGTTCGAGTTCTCTTTTTTAACCACCCAATAACCCAATCCGAAGCCCATCTCATCCACCTTACTCATAAAACCTTTATTGTTTAGATCTAGTTCAGAAAATTGAATGTCATTCATCAGTTGAACAGTCTTCTTTTTTAAGATTTTCTTTTTATCAATTTTTCCGTTATTTGCGAGAGCCATGCAAAGAGTGGCATAGTCAAGCGTGGTTGAACTAAGACCACCTCCTCCGGCAAAATGATTGTTTCCAATGCTATAAGGGTAATATAGCTCTGGATTTTTAATTACTTTTTGAACGGTATCGGAGGGATGTACATAAACGAGTCTTTGCTGTTTTTCTTTTGGGAGGTAGAAGTAGGTATCTTTCATCTCCAAAACATCAAATATATTTTTTTGAAAATATGCATCAAGGGTTGTTTTCGAGACCACTTCTATAAGCCTCCCAAGTACCTCCATATTCAATCCGTATTTCCAGGTAGATCCCGGCTGAAATGCGAGTGGTGCTCTGGCGATCATGTTGACCATTTCTTCTGTAGTATATTCTTTATTGGATAAGCCAAAACCCATCAATCCGTTTTTCATATAAACCGCCCTGAGAGAATCTTGTTCGAAACTTCCATAATAGCTTCCGGAGGTATGGGTCAGTAAATTTCGAATTGAAATTTCTTTTATTTGATCAACAACTGTGTAAGAAGAATCTAAGGCATTGAAACGATCAAGCACTTTGGTTTTTTTGAAGGCGGGAATATATTTAGACAAGGGATCGTCTAAATTTAACTTTCCTTTTTCCATCAATTGTAAAATACCAACAATGGTGATGCTTTTAGTCATAGATGCAATTCTAAAAATAGCATCATTGGTATACATTTTATCAAGACTTTGATCATCGAAGCCAAAACTCTTAAAATATTTAATTTTGCCTTTTTCAGCTGCTAAAAAAACACCTCCCGGGATAACACCTTTTTCAATATTTTCAGTCAGATAAGCATCTAAATCTGAAAATGTGGATTTTATTATTGGCGCCGGAACCGCAGCACTTTGCGCGACAAGATTTACATTAAAAATAAGAAAGAATAAAGCGGAGAAGTATAATTTAATCATCGAAATATATTTTGAATGAAAAATAATCAATAAAAACCAGTTAAAATTTAGACAAATCTAAAATAATATTTTAATTTGCAAAAAAATTAATATGTATTCACAGGCCGAAGAGAATTATTTAAAGACCATATATGCGCTGGAGAAGAATTTTTCGAATGAAGTAAGTACAAATCTTATTGCCGGTAAAGTTAAGACCAAGGCGTCTTCGGTAACTGATATGTTAAAGAAGTTAGCCAAGAAAGACCTAGTGGTTTATAAAAAATATCAAGGAGTTTATCTTACCGAACATGGTCGATTAAGTGCTTTGGAAGTGATCAGAAAGCACAGGCTGTGGGAATGTTTTTTGGTACAGAAACTTCAGTTTAACTGGGATGAGGTTCACGATATTGCAGAGCAACTGGAACATGTTAAATCAGAAGCATTGATCAATAAGCTGGATGCTTTCCTTAAGTTTCCAAAGTTGGATCCACACGGAGATCCTATTCCTGATGCCCATGGTCGAACAATTTTAAACAAAACGATCAGTATCATTGATATGAAGATAGGCTCTGCAGGAATTTTTGTTGGAGTTAAAGATTCGTCGGCATCGTTTTTACAATACCTCAATAAAAAGAATTTGGCTTTAGGCGATAAAATAAAAGTCATTGACATCGAGCCATATGATAATTCATACCATATTGAAACCAAAACACACAGATTGGTCATCACAAATAGTGTGGCTGAAAATCTCTATTTAAAAAATGTCAAATGATGCAGTATAATCCATTAGTTGCTTTGATGATATTTATTGGCCTGGCGGTGTTGTTTTATGCAGCATTCAGACCAGTAAAAGGATGGTACTGGTTATTGAAGAGCAATTGGCAGTCTAATGAAAAAACGGTGATGGAAGATATTCTAAAGCAGTTATATCGCTTGGAGAGCTATGGATCCGAAATCGACATCAATGCCCTCACTAATTCTTTGAATATCAAGGATAGCTTAATTGTAGATTCTTTGCATAGCATGTCTATCAATGAGCTTGTAAAAGTTGAAGGTGACCTTATTCGTTTGACAAAGCAAGGAAGACAATATGCCCTGAAGATCATCAGAGTTCACAGATTATGGGAAAAATATTTGGCTGAAAAAACGGGATATGATAAATCTGAATGGCATGACAGAGCAGAAGAAATGGAACATGTTTTGAGTCATGAAGAAACAAATATTTTAGCAGACGAGCTTGGCAACCCTATGTATGATCCTCATGGAGATCCTATCCCAAATAACTATGGAGATCTCAAAGAAATAGAAGGGGAACCATTATCATCATTACCTGTAAATAGTTTTGGAAGAATCGTACATATTGAGGATGAACCGGATGTTATTTACAGACAAATTCTTGCAGAAAAAATACACATTGGGTCTGTGTTGCGGGTAGAAGAAAAAAGCAATGAGCGTATCGTATTTTACGCTGAGGGGGAAGAATTTATCTTGGCTCCGATTGTGGCTGCAAATATTACGGTAGCGGAATTGAAGAAATACCTTGATGATGAGGAAAATAAAGTTCGACTTTCTAGTTTACGCAAAGGAGAAGTAGCGAAAATAGTCGGGATTTCAAAGGAATGTCGTGGAGAAAACAGGAGAAGGTTACTGGATCTGGGCTTTGTTAACGGGACTGAGATCAAAATAGACCTTAACAGTCCAATGAAAAATCCGGTGGCTTATGGAGTTAAAGGAACCAGTATAGCACTGAGGAATGATCAGGCGTCAAAAATTCTTATTAATAAAATTGAATCATGACAAAGAAGGAAGCATCTGCATGTGAATCATGTACCCATAATAACACTGAAAGTCTTAAAAAACTGGGAGTAGATACCACAGATTTTGATCATGTGATCGCGATTGCAGGTAATCCAAACACAGGAAAAAGTACTGTTTTTAATGCCTTGACCGGATTGCGTCAACATACCGGAAATTGGCCGGGAAAAACCGTGACAAGAGCAGAAGGAGCATTTGCTTATGCCGATAAAAAATATAAACTGGTCGATCTTCCAGGCACATATTCACTTTTGTCTACTTCTCAAGATGAGGAGGTCGCTCGAAATTTTATACTTTTTGGCAAACCGGACGTAACCATAATTGTTGCTGATGCTTGCCGTCTTGAGCGGAACCTGAATTTGGTCTTACAGATACTTGAAATTACTGATAAAGCGGTTTTATGTTTAAATCTAATGGATGAGGCAGAAAGAAACGAGATTGAAATTGATACAAGAGTACTTGCAAAAGACTTAGGAATCCCTGTAGTTGCAACAAGCGCAAGATATCAGAGAGGAATTCCGGAGCTTATTCAAACGGTAGATGATATCGCCTCCGGAAAGTTGATCTGTAAACCGCGTCGAATTAAAAATGTTCCGAAAAAAATATTGAAGGCAGTAACTAAGTTAAGTGCAGAAATTGAAACAGAATTTCCAAATATTCCAAATAGCAGATGGATCGCTTTTAGATTACTTGAAGGGGATAGAAGGATCATAGAAGCTTTAAAACAAGGAGAATTGGTGTAGTATGGAAAAAAATTCTGTAAATAAGATACTGAGCATGACCAATGAACTTCGATGGAAGATTGGTGAAGATTTTCACGATCATCTGGCCGAAGGAATTTATGCAGATGCCTCAGAGATTTCGGAAAGCGCAGTGTTTAAGGGTTCTGGAAAAAACAGGTTCCGACTGGATCGAAAAATTGATGAGATCGTGACCAGTAAAACATGGGGATTTCCCATTATGTTTTTATTGCTAGGACTCGTTCTTTGGCTGACCATAGAGGGAGCTAATTATCCCTCAGCGATGTTGGCAAATATATTATTGGATGTTGTTCATCCTTTACTCAAAAACTTTGCTTTAACAATCGGGATGCCCTGGTGGTTAGATGGATTTTTATTTGACGGTGTCTATTTAGCGGTAGCATGGGTGATTGCTGTGATGTTACCTCCAATGGCTATTTTCTTTCCGATGTTCACACTTTTGGAAGACTTTGGATATTTGCCCAGAGTAGCCTTTAATATGGATAATATGTTTCGCAAAAGTGGCGCTCATGGAAAACAGGCGCTTACGATGAGTATGGGATTTGGATGTAATGCCGCAGGGGTTGTTGCCACGCGAATCATCGATAGTCCGCGAGAGCGACTGATTGCCATAATTACGAATAATTTCTCGCTATGCAACGGTCGATGGCCCACTCAGATTCTTATTGCTTCAATTTTTGTAGGAGCTTTGGTTCCTCCAGCTTTTTCAGGTTTGACCTCATTACTGGCAGTTGTGGGAATCGCTATTTTGGGTATTGCCTTTATGTTTTTGGTTTCCTGGGGATTGTCGAGAACAGTTTTAAAAGGAGAGGTGTCGACCTTTAATTTGGAATTACCTCCGTACCGACCTCCCAGATTTTGGAAAACTATTTATACCTCTCTCATAGACAGAACTTTGATTGTATTATGGAGAGCGATTGTTTTTGCTGCACCGGCAGGAGCCGTCATCTGGCTCATATCCAACATCTATTTAGGCGATGACAGTATTGCCGGATGGATGGTGAACAGTATGGATGGATTTGGTTTTTTAATCGGTCTTAACGGCGTAATTTTACTTGCCTATATTGTAGCGATACCGGCCAATGAGATTGTAATCCCGACGATTCTGATGCTAACAGTATTGGTTACGGGAATTACAGGTGGTGAAGGCGCAGGTGTGATGTTTGAACTTGATTCTGCTTCGGATACAGGGAGCATATTACGCGCTGGAGGATGGACCTTGCTCACCGCAATAAATTTGATGTTATTTAGCTTGTTACACAATCCTTGTAGTACAACGATCTATACGATTTACAAAGAGACCAAAAGTGTAAAATGGACCACAGTAGCCTCTGTTTTACCGGTAATCATGGGCTTCATTGTAACTTTTATGGTTGCTCAGATCTGGCGTATTTTTAGTTGATGAAAAAAAAATAAAAACTGTTTCATTTTTTACTTGATTCAAAGTTCATATAGTTTCAATTTCATTACTTTTATGAAAAATTGAATCGGTGCACCAACCCTCCACTTTCCAAGTTTATAATGCTTCTGCGGGTAGCGGAAAAACTTTTACTCTCGTTAAGGAGTATTTAAAGATCATTTTAAGCAGCCCTGACCCTAGATTGTACCAGCAAATTCTAGCCATAACTTTTACCAATAAGGCTGCAACTGAAATGAAAGACAGAATTCTGGAAACGCTACAGAGTTTTGCTACTATGAATGAGGACAGTCCTGAAAATGGAATGTTGCCTGTATTGATTTCAGAAACAGGTCTGACTAAGGAAATCATACAAAGCAGATCAAAAGAAAGATTGCAGGATATACTTAAGAATTATGCTTCTTTTCATATCAAAACCATAGATAGTTTTACCAATAAATTAATCAAATCATTTGCTTTTGAAATGGGTCTCACTGCAGATTTTGAGGTAGAACTTGATATAGATTCTATCATGAAAGAAGCCGTTGACATGGTGCTTTCAAAAATCGGTGTCGAGCGAGATTTGACCAGTTTACTGGTCTCTTTCTCTAAAGAAAAGACCCTAGAAGATAAATCCTGGGATATTGCTAAAGATTTGTTCAATATTTCGAAACTGATTTTAAATGAAAATCATGCACAAGAGCTGGATAAATTGGTGGGTAAAGATCTTTCAGTTTTTTCTGATCTGTCGAAAAAGCTGAGAAAGGATCAAAAGACCTATCAGAAGAGTATTAATGACATTGGTGAGATGGCACTGGATATGATTAGTGATCAGGGTATTGACCATAAGGATTTTTCACGGGGGCAGATTCCGAAATTTTTCATCAAAATGACCCAGAGCGTTGATGATAAAGTTTTTGATAGAGAAAGCAGTACTTCAAGGAATATTGCAGAAAGGAATTTTTATGCAAAGAGTAAAGCTCAACATATTAGTGCTGCCATAGACGGTATTGCAGATCAGCTCACAGAAATGTACGAGGAGGTATTTGGTATTTATGAAAAATTCAAACTGAATTCTCTTATCCTAAAAAACCTGGTTCCTTTGGCCGTGATCAATACGATCAATCAGGCCCTGGGTGAGATCAAAACAAATAATAATGTAAGATTAAATGCCGAGTTCAATCAGTTGATCAGTGATCATTTGATCAATGAACCCGCAGCTTTTATTTATGAAAAATTAGGGGAGCGATTCAAGCATTTTTTTATTGACGAAATGCAGGATACTTCAAAATTACAATGGCAAAACCTTATACCTCTCATCGAAAATGCACTTAGTGCTGAGAATGCCGGGCTGATGTTGGTGGGTGATGCCAAACAGGCTATTTATAGATGGAGAGGAGGACTAGCAGAGCAATTTATAAGCTTGTCGTCTGAGCGAAACGACTATCTGGCCAACCCTTTTCAGATCCAAAAAGAATTACAGCAATTAGATACAAATTACAGAAGTCACGAAGAGATCATCAATTTCAACAACGATTTTTTTAGTCATATTGCTCAGCACTTTTCCATTGAATCCTATTCAGATCTCTATCAATTGGGAAACAGACAAAATACAAATCAAAAAACAGGAGGTTATGTCAGGCTGCAGTTTACAGAGCCTTTAAAAAACTTCGAATTGCGAAATGAGGTTTATCCGGATCTGGTGCATCAAAATATTTTGGAGCTTTTAGATCAATTCGATCCCAATGAAATATGTATTTTGGTAAGAAAAAAGAAAGAAGGCGCTGTAATTGCCAAATACCTTACCGAAAAAGGAATCGATATTGTCAGTTCGGAAACCCTTTTGATTAAAAACAATACCAAAGTCCACTTTCTGATCAGTTTGTTAAAAATACTTGATGATGATAAGAATCAAGAGGCAAAATTTGACATCTTAAACTTTCTTTATGATCACCTAAAAATAGCATCCGAAAAACATGAATTTCTGGATCGATTAGTTCATCTTGATACCGATCCGTTTTTTGAGGCCCTCGAGGCCTATGATATATTTTATGACGCGCACAGGTTTGATCAATATTCAATTTTTGACGGTGTTGAGGATATGATCAGGAGTTTTCATTTGACCCAAGAGTCAAATGCGTTTTTGCAGTTTTTTATGGATTTTATTTTTGACTTTAGCCAGAGAAAATCGCAAAGCAATGTTTCATTTTTAACTTACTGGGAAGAGAAAAAAGAGAAGTTAAATATTGTGAACTCTGATGAGATCAAGGCCGTTAGGATCATGACCATCCACAAGTCGAAAGGTTTGGAATTTCCTGTTGTCATCTATCCTTACAATCTTGATATTTATTTAGAGAGAGAACCCAAGGCCTGGTACAAAGAATTGAATGAGGAACACTTTAGTGACTTTGACAGTATTTTAGTAGATGCTTCTTCTGGTATCAAAAAGACAGGATCATATGGTGTCGATATCTTTGAAAGGCAACGAGGAGAAAAGGAATTGGACAGTTTTAACTTATTATATGTCTGTTTGACGCGGGCCGTAGAGCAGCTGTATATTTTTGCCGAAAAGAAAAAGTCCAAGAGTGTCATCACCACCAGCGCTGATTTATTTGTTGATTTTCTGGAATCCAAGGGGAGATGGGAAGAAGGACTTTTAAGATATGAATTTGGAGAAAATATAAGAATCGGAAGTAAAAATACATCAGGAATTATTGCTGAAACCCAAACGGAATTCATCAGTATCCCATTGACAGATCATCAAATTCATATTGTAGCCAATTCTGAAACATTATGGGATACCGAAAGGAATCAAGCTATTGGCTATGGAAATTTGATCCATGAAATGATGGCTGAAATTGAATCAGAGAAGGATGTGGATAAAACATTGGGTCTTTTCCTCAATAAAGGTCTTATTGAAAATTCAGAGCGGACTCAGATTCAAAATATTATTTTGAAAATTGTGCGCCACCCTCTATTAAAAACCTATTTTGGGGAAGAACTACTAATCATCAATGAAAGAGAAATTCTAACGGAAACAGGAGAGATAGTGATTCCAGACAGATTGGTTTTTAAGGGGCAAAAAGTGATTATACTCGATTATAAAACCGGAAAACCTGATATCAAGCATCAGTATCAGATTGACAATTATGCCTTAGTTTTACAGAAAATGAATTTTGAAGTACTCGAGAAAATACTCGTCTATATTGATAAAGAAATCAAAGTGATAAAAAGTTAAATACAGTTATGAATACAATAGATATTATTATCGGAATTATCTTGATTTTTGGAACCGTGAATGGTTTTATGAAAGGTTTGTTCATTGAGGTTACAACTCTGGTTGGATTAGTTCTCGGAGTCTATGGAGCGATCCATTTTTCTCATTTTTTGGGAGATTTTCTAAAAGACAGCGTCGCTTGGGACGAATCTTTAATCCAGGTGGTCGCCTTTGCAGGTACTTTTCTGATCATATTGATTGCCCTTGTTTTATTGGGTAAAGCCATGACAAAAATAGCGGAGACCATTGCTCTTGGTTTTTTCAATAAATTAGTAGGTGCTATTTTTGGATTCGTAAAATATGCATTGATTTTAAGTATCGTACTTATTGTTTATGATGAGATCAACACATCGATTCGATTTATGGAGAAGAAAAAAGCAAAAGAATCAATTCTTTACGAACCTATCAAGAATTTTGCACCTGCGATTTTCCCAAACTTGGTTAGAGTTGTAGATAAAAAGAAAATCTGAATATAGTTCATCCCTAAGGGTCAAAATAAATATACCGTAAAGGATCACAATTAGAAAATATAGTTATTTTTGCTCTGCTAAACCTTAATTATGTCAACAGCTAAAAAAGAATACAAAAGAATCACGACCAAGACTTTGGTTGAGATGAAAAAGCAGGGAGTAAAAATAGCCATGCTCACGGCTTATGACTATACCATGGCAAAAATAGTTGATCATGCGGGTATAGATATTATTTTAGTTGGTGATTCCGCATCGAATGTCATGGCAGGTCATGAAACCACATTGCCCATAACCCTTGATCAAATGATTTATCATGCTTCTTCAGTTGTAAGGGCTATTGACAGGGCTTTGGTAGTTGTTGATCTCCCTTTTGGAACCTATCAGGGTAACTCAAGACAAGCACTAGATTCGGCCATTAGAATCATGAAAGAATCCGGAGGCCATTCAGTAAAGTTAGAGGGCGGAGCTGAGATATCAGAGTCGATCACTCGAATTCTTTCAGCTGGAATTCCGGTGATGGGACACTTAGGTTTAACCCCTCAATCAATTTATAAATTCGGGACTTATACTGTAAGGGCAAGAAAAGATGAGGAAGCAGAAAAATTAAAAGAGGATGCCAAAATGTTGGAGGAATTGGGCTGTTTTGCAATCGTACTAGAAAAAGTACCTGCTAAGTTGGCCAAAGAGGTGGCAGAAAGTATATCGATTCCTGTGATCGGAATAGGAGCAGGAGACGGAGTAGACGGCCAGGTTTTGGTAACACATGATATGTTGGGAATGACACATGAATTCAGTCCCAGATTTTTAAGAAGATATCTGGATCTGTACACTGAAATGGGTAATGCCTTTAAAAGTTATATTTCGGATGTCAAATCACGAGATTTCCCAAATAAGGAAGAACAGTATTAAACCCCAATTCTCGCAACTTAGGCGAGTTTTTTATTTTATACTTTTAACCAAATTTTAACAAGAAAAAACGGAGCTAACCCTTAGATTTGTTGCCCTTGTTGATGAAAAGCAAGAAGAAAATTCAAAGAGATAAATGGAGACACAAAATACAAATGTTGATATCCGACTGATCAACGAAAAAATTGAGAGAGAAAGTGCATTTGTCGATCTGCTTCAATTAGAAATGAATAAGGTTATCGTAGGTCAAAAGCATATGCTGGAAAGATTGTTAATTGGCCTTCTTGGAGATGGTCATATTTTGTTGGAAGGAGTACCCGGATTGGCAAAGACACTGGCAATAAATACGCTGTCCAAAGCAGTTAAAGGATCATTTAGCAGAATTCAGTTTACACCAGATTTGTTACCAGCCGATGTTATCGGTACGATGATCTTTAATATGAAAGAGAATGATTTCTCTATAAAAAAGGGTCCAATATTTGCAAATTTCGTTCTCGCGGATGAGATCAACAGAGCCCCTGCCAAAGTGCAGTCAGCGCTTCTTGAAGCAATGCAGGAACATCAGGTTACCATTGGAGATACCACATTTAAATTGCCTGAACCATTTTTGGTGCTGGCTACACAAAACCCAATTGAGCAGGAGGGAACGTATCCCTTACCCGAGGCTCAGGTAGATAGATTTATGCTTAAAACTGTCATCGACTATCCGAAACTAGATGACGAACAGATGATCATGAGACAGAATCTTAGTGGTGGTTTTGATACGGTAAATCCGGTTGTATCTGTTGAACAGATCATTAAAGCCAGAGCATCCGTTAAGGAAGTTTATATGGATGAAAAAATTGAAAAATATATCCTCAATATTATTTTTGCTTCTCGTTATCCGGAAGATTATCGATTAGGTGAACTCAAACCTTTGATCAGTTTTGGAGCCTCGCCAAGGGGAAGTATTAACCTGGCTATGGCCTCTAAATGTTATGCTTTTATCAAAAGAAGAGGATATGTAATTCCTGAAGATGTTCGTGCCGTTGTTCATGATGTATTGCGCCACAGGATTGGAATTACTTACGAAGCCGAAGCTGAAAACGTCACCTCTGTTGACATCATCAACAAAATAGTTAACGAAGTGGAGGTGCCTTAATCAGTTGAATTGTCAGCAACACAACCTATTTTTCTTGATATAAATACCTCAGGAAATTATCAGTTGAGAAGTTTAAATAGAATACCGGCTAGTGGATACTAAAGAGTTACTTAAAAAGGTTAGAAAGATTGAGATCAAGACAAGAAGACTGTCTGATCATATATTTTCTGGTGAATATCACAGTTCGTTCAAAGGACGAGGTATGACTTTTTCTGAAGTAAGACAATATCAGTTTGGGGATGATATAAGATCAATTGACTGGAATGTCACCGCGAGGTACAATGAACCCTATGTCAAGGTATTTGAGGAGGAGCGTGAGCTGACCATGATGTTGGTTGTTGATATTAGTGGTTCGGAATCGTTTGGTACGACCCAGCAGTTCAAAAGAGATATACTGACCGAAATAAGCGCAACCCTGGCCTTTTCAGCAATTCAGAATAATGATAAAGTAGGTTTGTTATTGTTTTCGAATGAGATCGAGTTATTTATCCCTCCCAAGAAAGGAAAGACTCATGTATTAAGAATCATTCGGGAATTGATAGAATTCCAGCCAAATAGCAAAAAAACCGACCTAACATTTGCCTTGCGTTACTTCTCTAATGTGATGAAGAAGAAAGCCATTGTTTTTATTTTATCAGATTTTATCGATACTGGATATGACAATGCCTTGAAAATAATTGGTAAAAAACATGATGTAACAGGTATCAGGGTATATGATAAGCTTGAAACGGAACTGCCCAAATTAGGTATGGTACCGATGAGAGATGCGGAAAATGGAGAAATTGTTTTGGTCAATACCAACTCAAAAACCGTGAGAAAAAATTATAAAGCAAACTACCTCAAGACAGTTGATTATTTCGAGGAATCTTTTACCAAAAGTGGTTCAGGTGTGATCAATACCAGAATTGATGAGAGTTATGTAAAGAAGCTTTTAGGCTATTTTAAAAGAAGAGCTTAACGATTATTTGAGAAAGTAATCGTAACAATGAAATTAGGAAAATGAGTAATATATTTCATGCATACAAAACAAGAAAGTGTTTGAATGGTCGAAAGAACCAAGGCTTTTTTGCATCTCTAAGAATATTTCTTATCGCTTTTATATTGCTGACAGGTTTTACCGGTTTCTCGCAGGTTGCCACAAAAATTGACACCACGAGCATTAGAATTGGAGAACAATTCAATTATGAGATCGTAGTCGATCAAATAGAAGATGTCAGGTTTCCAAAATTCGAGTTGGATAGCTTAAACAGAATTGGAGTGGTTACGGCCCATAAAATCGATTCTTTAAAAAATCAACTGATTAAAAAATACACGCTTACAAGTTTTGATAGTGGTCGATACGTATTGCCGGGACAAGAGATCTTTATCAAAGACAAACGTTTTTTAACAGACCAGATCATTATTGATGTCGGAACGGTTCAGGTCGATACGATCAAACAGCCGATGTATCCTATCAAGGAAATTCAGAATGAACCCTATCTTTTTAGCGACTATTTGAATTATTTCTGGGGACTACTTGTTCTGCTTCTGGTGATCGGGCTGATTCTGTATTTTGTCTTAAGGGATAAACCAACGGAAGAGGAACTTATTTCGAGAATTCCTCCATTTGATGCGGCGAAAATGAGACTGAAGGAATTAGATGGGAAAGAACTTATTACTCAAAATAAGATCAAATTATATTATGTGGAGTTGACAGATATTGTCAGAACTTTTATTGAAAGGGAATTAAATATTCCGGCTTTGGAATCAACGACAGATGAGTTGTTGGAAACAATTACAGATTTCAATAGTAGCAGTAATCTGAATATTCCAAAAGAGACCATGGTCAAATTACAGAAGTTATTGCAGGAGGCAGATTTGGTCAAGTTCGCCAAATCGAAACCTCTTCAGAATGAAATAGCGATTCACAGGGGAGATGCAGAACGAATCATAGATGTGTTGCATCCAATTCAGATCGAAGAACCAAAAGAAGAAGAAGATGGGCAGTAATATGGAATTTACAAACCCGGAGTTTCTCTGGTTACTATTGCTGATACCGGTTTTGGCAATTTGGTACTTTTTTGTCAGAAAAAAAGATAGTGCCGATTTAAATATGCCCAGTATCGCCAGTTTCGAACATAAAAACATATGGGCCAAATTAAAGCCGGTATTATTCTTATTCAGGTTGATGGCTATTGCGGCATTGATCATTGCACTGGCACGTCCAAGAAATGTAGAGGTAAGTAAAAGAACAAAAACGACAAGAGGTATTGATATTGTCATGGCCATTGATGTTTCGGCAAGTATGCTGGCTAAAGATTTAAAACCGAACAGGCTGGAGGCCTTGAAGGCTGTAGCAAGTAAGTTTGTTCAGAAAAGACCCAATGACAGAATTGGTATTGTGGTATATGCGGGTGAAAGTTTTACACAAACTCCCATTACAAGCGACAAGACAATCATTCAGAATACTATTAGGAAGATAAGATGGGGTCAAATAGAAGATGGAACGGCCATAGGAATGGGACTTGGTTCAGCGGTAAACAGACTTAAGGATAGCAAAGCGAAAAGCAAGGTGATCATTCTGTTAACTGACGGTGTGAATAATACGGGATTTGTTGATCCAAAGACTGCGACAGAATTGGCCAAAGAATTAAATATAAAAGTATATACCATTGGTCTTGGAACAAATGGAACTGCATTGTTTCCTGTAGCGAAAGACCTCAATGGTAAACTCATTTTTAGGAATGCACCTGTAGAGATCGATGAAGACTTACTGAAATATATAGCAGCTCAAACAGATGGAAAATATTTCAGAGCAACCGGAAACAAAAAATTAGAAGCTATTTATGACGAAATAAATAAGCTTGAAAAAACAGAAATTGAAGAATTCAAATATTATAATTATCAGGAAAAATTTAGACCGTTACTGATGTTTGCAGGGTTTTTGATCGTACTGGAAATGCTGCTGAGATTTACGGTTTATAGAAGTTTTATCTAGGTGAATTGCATATGTATCAAATAGAAGAACCAAAATATTTTTACTTGTTTACTGCTGTTGCGGTCTTATTGCTATTTTATTTACTGACTTGGTTCTGGAAATTAAAAAAGCAAAAAGAATTTGCAGATCATGCCTTATTGAACGAGTTAAGTCCTCAAAAATCTGTTTTTAAACCTGTGTTAAAAATGTTATTCGTGCTTCTGGCTTTGTCTTTTATGATTATTGCGTTGGTCAATCCGAAAATGGGAACTCAATTGAAAACAGTAAAGAGGCAAGGTGTAGATATCGTTTTTGCACTGGATGTTTCAAAAAGTATGCTGGCAGAAGATATAGCACCGAACAGATTGGAAAAATCAAAGCAGATCATCTCTAAGATCATTGATAAACTGGGCAGTGACAGGGTTGGAATTATTATTTATGCCGGAAATGCATATCCGTTACTACCAATTACGACTGATCATGGTGCAGCGAAGATGTTTTTACAAAATGCAGGACCTGATATGGTTTCTTCGCAGGGAACAGCTATAAATGAGGCCTTGGAATTATCGAAAACATTTTTTGATGATGATACACAAACCAACAGGTTTTTGTTTGTGATTTCGGATGGAGAAGATCATGAAGAAAATTCGGGAAAGATCGCTAAAGAAATAGTTGATCTTGGGATCAGAACGTTTACCATAGGAGTAGGATCGAACAAGGGTGGTCCTATTCCTGTCAAGAGTAAGGGAAAATTTTTGGGTTATAAAAAAGACAATCAAGATGAAGTTGTCATCACAAAACTCAATGTGGAGACGCTAAAAGACATAGCGCAAAACGGGGAGGGTAAATATATCTACGGAAATAAAACCTCCAAAACGGTCGAATACGTAGATGAGCTTTTACTTAAGGCAGATAAAAAGGAATTTGAATCAAAGCAGTTTTCGGATTATAAGGATCAGTTTCAATGGTTCGTTGGATTTGGTTTATTGTTTTTGGTTTTAGATGTTTTCTTGTTGAATAAGAAAACCCAATGGGTGCAAAAATTGAATTTATTTAATGAAAGGTAAAATGAAAAATATAATCTACATGTTGCTCTTTTTACCCTTGGGCCTTTTTGCTCAGGAAAAGGAGAAGAAAAAAGAAAAACAAGAGCCCGTAAAAATAAAACTGGCCGAAAAGCAGATTTTGAGATCAGGGAATGATTTGTTCAAACAGAAGCGATTTGTTGATGCTGAGGTTAAGTATAAAAAGGCTCTAAAGGAAAACCCTAATTATTCTACAGCAGGATATAATCTTGGAAATGCTGTTTATGAGCAAAACAGATTTGAAGACGCTCTACCTCTTTATGATTTGGTTGCCAAAAGCGCAGGAGCTGCTGAAACCAGAGAGAAATCATTTCATAATATCGGGAATGTGATGATGAAACAAAAGCAGTATGACAAAGCCATTGAAGCTTATAAGAATTCTCTTTTGTTAAATCCTAAAGATGAAAGTACCAGATATAATTTAGCATTGGCGCAGAAATTATTGGATGACCAACAGCAAAACGATCAGAATAAGGATCAGAATCAAGACAAAGATAAAAATCAGGATCAGGATCAGGATCAGAACCAGGATCAGAATAGTGAAAACAAGGATCAAAATGAAGATCAGGGAGAGGATGAGAAGAAAGATCAGGATCAGAATGAAGGTGATAATGAGAATGATGAAAATGATCAGCAGGATCAAAAAAATGAAGGTGATAAAGAAGAACAGAATAAGCAGCCTCAACCTAATCAGTTAAGTCAACAACAGATTGAACAGCTTTTGGAGGCTATGAATAACGAGGAAAACAAGACTCAGCAGAAAGTTAATGCCAAGAAGGCTAAAGGCAAAAAAGTTAATCAGGAAAAAGATTGGTAAATAAAAGCAACAATTTATCGTTAGGATAATTTGTAATGTAAGCTCAGAAATGAACAGAAAGTTTATAAGCATATTGATACTGCTATTCACAGTGCAAAGCGTTGTCTCTCAGGTAACGTTTAAAACCGCTGTGAGTAAAACCGAGCTTGGTTTAAATGAGCGTCTAAGGATCGAGTTTTCGATTGACCGCCAAGGAGGAGATGATTTTACACCTCCTGATTTTAGGAATTTTAAAGTGCTTGCAGGCCCCAGTCAATCAAGTAGTTTCTCTTCCATCAATGGAAAGACTTCTTATAAATTGACCTATACATATGTGATACAACCACTGTCTAAAGGAACTTTCACCATCCCATCTGCTACAGTAACTTATGACGGTGAGCAGATCAAATCAAATACCATTAGAATCACAGTGTCTGATGCTATTGATATTCCTGAAGATCCTGAAGATCCAAGGTATATAGCTCAGCAAAATGTACATTTGGTAGCAGAGGTCTCTGACATGACACCTTATGTTGGTGAGAGTATTTCAGTGGTTTATAAATTGTATGTTGACATCAATGAGGTGAATGTGCAGAATACAAGAGAAGCGTCTTCTCCATCATTCAATGGATTTTGGAATCAGAATATTGAAGTAAAAAAATGGGTTGCTAAAAATGGTACCTATGGAGGTAAACCTCATCGATTTGTTATTGTCAGAAAAACTGTTTTGATTCCTCATACGGCAGGAAAGCTCGAGATTGAACCCTTAGAAATGGAAATCACAGCGGGTGTCCCTATTGGGAGAAGAGATTTTTTTGGGAATATGTTGATGAATGATGTAAGCTTTACTTTGACCTCTGGGAGAAAAACAATTAGCGTCAAAGAATTACCATCAGAAGACAAACCATTCAATTTTACAGGGGCTGTAGGGGATTTCGAATTCTCTGTGACACCTAGTAAAACTGAATTGAAATCGAATGAATCAACCCAAATAAAGGTTGAATTGAAAGGTAAAGGAAATTTAAAATTGGTGAAGCTACCCGGAATTGAAACATCTAATGGATTAGAGGTTTACGATCCGGAGCATAAGGAAAAAATAAAAACAACTTTAGGAGGTTTGTCAGGGAGTGTATATGACCAATATGCAGTAGTTCCTCAATCTCGGGGTAAATTTAAGATTCCGGGAGTCTCTTTTTCTTATTTTAATCCGAAAGAAGAAAAATACTATTCGGTAGATACCGAGCCGATCATGTTAAATGCGCTGAGCGGAGTTGAACTTTCCGATGAAAGTATAGTGAGTAATAAGCAAGCAGTGATCAGCAATGAAGGAGATATCCGATACATTCATTTGCAATCAGAATTTATATCTACGTTTGAAAATGAGGAATTTTTTAGTTCTGATCTGTTTTACTTATTAATGATTCTTCCTTTACTCTCTATCCCATTGGGCATTTTTATCGGTAAGAAAAAACGAGAAAGAGACAGCGATATAATAGGCAACAAAAGGAGAAAAGCAGACCGACTTGCAAGAAAATTCTTATCTCAGGCGAGAAAGCAACTAGGGAAAAAAGAAGCATTTTATATTGCATTGGAAAAAGCACTTCACAATTATCTCAAGGCAAAATTACATGTTGAAACTTCTGATATTTCTATTGAGAAGATTGCAGAAATTTTGAAGAATAAAGAAGTTGAAGAGTCAACCATTTTAGAGTTTGGTAAAGTGTTGGAAAACTGTGATTATGCTCGGTATACGCCCTCTACGAATGTGATGATGAAACAAGAATATGAGAATGCAAAAATGGCTATTGCAAAAATTGATAAACAACTTTAACTGATGAAAGTTTAAAATATAATATGTTTAAAAGGTACTTACATATCATTCTTTTGGTCCTATTGTATATGTCAGGTGGACAATTAGAGGCTCAGGTCCCTGATAGTTTATTTGTTGCTGCGAATAAATCCTATCAGCAGGAAAAATATATGGAGGCGCTGGAAGGCTATCAGAAAATAGAAAAGTTAGATCATAAATCTGCTTCTTTATATTTTAATATGGCCAATATCTATTATAAAACAAATCAAGTTGCACCAGCTGTTTTATACTATGAAAAAGCGCTTAAACTTGCTCCAAACGACAAGGATATTCGATTTAATCTGGATTTTGCCAATAGGATGATTCTTGATAATATTGAGCCGCTTCCAAAAAGTCTTTGGCAGAAGTTTATGGATGGGATTATTCTTCGATATACCTATGAGACATGGGCGAAAATAGCAGTGAGTTTGGCATTTTTATTTGCTATTCTGTTCCTGATGTATCACTTTTCTTATAGTACAAGTAAGAAGCGTATCTACTTTATTACCAGTATTATATCAGTAATATTTGTTACCACAAGCTTGTTCTTTGCCTATAGGAATAAGCATTATGTTGACAATAATATTGAAGCAATTATTTTTTCCTCAGAAGCAGATGTTAAAAGCGCGCCGACAAATTCAAGTGATGTTTATTTTGAGCTTCATGAAGGCACCAAAGTGATCATTCTGGAAAGCCTTGACAATTGGAGAAAAATCAAAATTGCTGACGGTAAAATGGGCTGGATCACTACAAATAACCTTAAGGAAATTTAAGGTTCTCAGAGCTCAATTTTTTCTTAATGTTTACTTTCTGAAAAACCGGATATTAGTCTGTCCCTTAGGGGAAAATCAAGGTTTAAAACAAACAGGTAATATTTCGCCCTTTGCCAGGCAATATTTTTCAACAAGATCCGAACTTAGTGTTTTGGAATAATCTACTTCATCAACATTAAATCCTGCATCACCTAATCGCTTGAAATAATCTTGACCATAAACTCTTACGTGATCATATTGTCCAAAATGTTTCGCCTTATCTTCAGGAGTTTTAATATTGGAGTCTTCGTAGGTATTCTCTCTAGATAGGTCTTGCGGAACTTGAAAAATTCCCATTCCTCCAGGTTTCATCACCCTTAATAATTCTTTCATGGCTTTATTGTCATCTTCAATATGCTCTAATACATGGTTACAAAAAACCAGATCAAATTTATTATCAGAGAAAGGAAGATCGAGAATGTCAGCCTTAACATCCACAATAGGAGAATAAAGGTCTGCCGTTGTATAATCTAAATGTTTCATGGATTTAAAAATAGACAGGAAACACTGTTCAGGCGCCATATGTAAAACCTTCATTGGTTTGTGAAAGAAATCAGTCTCATTTCTAAGGTAAAGCCATAATAGTCGATGTCTTTCCAAGGAAAGAGTACTTGGCGATAATACATTAGGTCTTTGCTGTCCATAACCATAGGATAAAAATCGTTTAAAACTTTTGCCGTCAATGGGATCTGTATAGTTATCTCCTCTTAACCAAAAAGCAAGAAACGGTCTGGCGAGGTAACTCATTTTAATCAAATAGGGGCGCGGAATGTTATTTAGCACAAATTTGAAAATCTTCATGAAATAAGTTTAATTGGCTCTGAATTCGTCTTCTTCATTTGTTTCAATACCCAAGGCTTCATTGATATACTTAAATGTAGAAAGCAATTCAGGTTTTCCATTCACTATGGCAACATCATGTTCAAAATGCGCACTGGGTTTATTATCTGCAGTTTTTATGGTCCATCCATCACTGAATTGCTTGATCCTATGAGTTCCTAAATTGATCATCGGTTCTATAGCAACCACCATGCCTTCTACGAACTTCTTTCCCTTTCCTCGTCTACCATAATTTGGCATCTCCGGATCTTCATGCATTTCTCTTCCCAGACCATGTCCGACAAGTTCTCTTACAACTCCATAACCATGAGATTCTGTAAACTGCTGAATAGCGAATCCGACATCACCAACTCGTTTACCAGTCCTAAATTCCCGGATACCAACATAAAGACTTTCTTTTGTGATATCAAGTAATTTTTTTGTTTCCTTTTCAATTTCACCTACTGCAAAAGTGTAGGCATGGTCTCCGTAAAAGCCGTTTTTTAAAGCACCACAATCAACCGAAATAATATCCCCCTCCTGCAAGGGATCACTATTGGGAATACCATGAACAACCTGTTCATTAGGACTCATGCAAAGGGTGTTAGGAAAGTCATACAATCCTAAAAAACCTGGGATGGCACCATGATCTCGAATAAATTCTTCAGCGATCTTATCAAGTTCTAGAGTGCTGATTCCCGGTTTGATCGCTTTTGCGATTTCACCTAGTGTCTTCGACACGATAAGGGCACTTTCTCGCATCAATTCGATCTCTTCAATTGATTTAATTTGAATCATGACTTATATTTAACGAGGCAAAGATACTCTAAAAAGAGAACCATCCAAAGAGAATCATTTATACTATTATTTAGTATTTGGACTCTCCAATAGTTGCTTTATTTTATCTACAACAAGCTCAGGTTGAATCGTTTTCATACAATCAGTATAGCCCGTTACAATTTTATTGCCGTAAACGGAAGTAGGTATAAAAGGATACAGTTTTAAATCGGAAAGGAGACTGTTTTCTGAGGGCTGTCTAAATGGAACGAATCCTGCAAAAGGATGCGTATTCCCCCACATCGTGACCACAGGCACAGCAAACATGGCTGCCATATGACCGTTTCCTGAATCCATACTTAACATGAGATCAAGGTTACTGATGAGGTCCAATTCTTGTTTGAAAGTTAAATTACCAGCAATATTGATACAATTATCAGATTTGGAAGCTATCAATTTCAGTTGTTGTTCTTCATTTTCTCCTCCTCCAAACAAGAAAATTTTAACACCCTCCTGAAGCATGAGACTAATCACTTTTTCCATTAGTTTCAGCGGATACATTTTTGTTTCATAAGTCGCAAAAGGTGCTATCCCTAACCATTTTGAATTCCTAGAGCCTGTAATTTCTTGAATTTTATTTGATAATGGTTGTTTATCAATCAAATTCACTTTTGACAAATTTATCGGGAGGTTTAACTGTTTACAGACTTCTGCATGTCGATCTGTTATTGAACTCATCGCTGAAATCTTTTTTGGTTTTAGAGCGGTTAGCTCTTTCCTTTCAGCCCGTCCTTTTACCAAGTGAATTACCGGTATTTTATTCAATTTAAAAAAGGTGGCAATCACTTTCGATCTAAAGACTTTGTGTAAATCAGCAAAGGCATCAATTCCTGAAAACGAGAGGCCTTTGTATAGTTTATATAAGCCTTTTAAGCCCTTGTGAGAATTTTCAACATCAGCTTCATTAAAATTTATATCAGGAATATAAGCAAAGAAAGGTTTAAAAAATGGTCTTGATAAAACAGTGATCTTTAATTCAGGATATTGTTGTCGCAGTGCCAATACTACAGGGACTATCATCGCCACGTCACCAATGGCTGATAAGCGCATGATCAATAAATGTTTAGGAGGATTTAAGTCATTTTCGAGCACGAAGTACAGGATTTAAATTATCATCATTATACATTTTCATCTGCTTATACACTTTCATGTATTTATCACCTTGACTAAAATCTTCCAATAATTCATCAATTGCTATGCAGAGATCGGTTTGTTGTTCTAATAATACCAATAGTTTATCAGCACATGAAGCTCTGTGTGACTCAGAGGCATCTTTTCTTTCAGCTTCTTCCTTCATATGAAAGATTTTAAGCGCTAAAATGGATAATCGATCATAGGCCCATGCAGGACTTTCTGTATTGATTTTAGCATCTGAGTTGACAGAAACGTTATTATAAAGATCAAGAAAATAACTATCGATGAATTCAACCATATCTGTTCTGACTTGATTTGACTGGTCAATTCGTCTTTTAATTTTCAAGGCCTCTTCAGCATTAATTTCAGGGTCTCTTATGATATCCTCTAAATGCCATTGAACAGTATCAATCCAGTTTTTATGATAAAAAAGATGTCTGATATCTTTATTTTCATAAGGATTGCTCATCGGATTATTGACATGATCATTCAGGTGGTAATCATTGATGCTTTTTTCAAAAATGAGGTATGCCTCCTTCGATTTCATTATTAAAATTTTTTTAATTAAATCTGGTATTGGTCTGTACCATGTTTCAGATTGTACGATACCTTATTCGAGGGAATAGAAATGTTGGATAAACCTTAAAACAAGGCATACAAAGATAGGTTATAAATTTAAAATAGCACCGATGAAATGATACCTAAAAAAAGATTTGTTGGGCTAAAATATTAAATGATAGAAAATGAAAAATTAACTTTTGAAAAAACTAAATAGGCCTTTTTTTGATTTGTGTTCTTTTGGCTTTTCAGTTTTTAAAAGTTGTTGATAGATTTCACCCCATCCGAGAAGACCTCCAACATTTCTGTCGTCTATAAATACATCCGCATTTACTTTTCTACTGATACTTCCGTCAAATTTTTCCTCAGGATAACTTTTGTTCACTGCGTAAAACTCAAGACCGTTTTTTTTACAAAAGTCAACAGCATCCTGCAATCTTTCTCCATAACGATAAGTCCACAAAATCAATCTGTGTCCTTTTCGTTGCAATTCTAACAAGGTGTCGAATGCGAAAATTTTAGCAGTGCCAACTTTAGGATAGGCGTCTTCAACGATGGTTCCATCAAAATCAACGGCAATCAATAAAGAGTTTTTTGGTAAAATTTTCATTTCCTAGTTTTCACAAATTTAATCATTATAAGCTCCTAAATCAATTAAAAAGACTCTTATAACAGGACATTAACATTATTCATAACGATTTTTTGTTCCTTTTCTTGCTTTATAAATTTCTTTGAGGTAGATTTTTATCACTTCAACAATGACTCTCGCGTCATTGCTTCGGGTTTTTCTACTTTCAGCAAATCCAACACAGTAGGTGCGATATCTCCCAAAATCCCATTTTGAATTCCGTTTTCCTTATTTTTTTCAACTAAAATAATCGGAACAGGATAAATCGTGTGAGCCGTATTTGGGGTACCATCCTCATTCAGCATCTTTTCACTATTTCCATGATCTGCTATAATGATACTAGTATAATTATTAGCCAATGCACTTGTTACCACACTTTCAAGACAACTGTCAACAGCCTCAGCAGCTTTCATTGCAGCTTCCATAACACCGGTATGTCCAACCATATCTGTATTTGCAAAATTCAAACAGATAAAATCTGCTTCCTTTGCCTCTAGTTCCGGTACGATTGCATCTCTCAAATCAAAAGCACTCATTTCAGGTTTTAGATCATAAGTTGCTACCTTCGGAGAAGGACACAGCAAGCGTTTTTCTCCATTAAACTCAAGTTCTCTACCTCCAGAGAAGAAGAAAGTAACATGCGGATACTTTTCAGTCTCCGCTATTCTGATCTGCTTTTTATTGTTCTTTTCCAAAACCTCTCCCAGTGTTTCAGATAAATTGTCTTTTGGATAGATTACAGACACCCCTTTAAAAGATTTATCATAATTGGTCATGGTAACATAATACAAAGGGCGAGTATGCATGCCAAATTCCTGAAAATTCTCCTGGGTGAGGACTCTCGTCAATTGCCTTCCTCTATCGGTTCTGAAATTAAAAAATATGATCACATCATCCTCTTCTATTTTCGCAATAGGTTTCTGTTGATCATCTACCATTACAACAGGTTTGATAAATTCATCCGTAATATCTTCGTCATAGCTTTTTTGAACACTCTCTGAAGCATTTGATGATTTTTGTCCTTCTCCATTGACCATCACATCATATGATAGTTTGACCCTTTCCCATCGCTGATCTCTGTCCATGGCGTAATATCTTCCGCAAATAGTGGCCAATTTTCCCGTTGAATGCTCCATGTGGTTTTCAATATCTTCGATAAAGCCTTTTCCGGATTTTGGATCGACATCTCTTCCATCAGTAAATGCGTGAACAAACACATCATTTAGCTCCGCTTCGTGAGCAGCATTCAAAAGACCTTTAAGGTGGCTAATATGAGAGTGAACCCCGCCATCAGAAACCAATCCAAGAAAATGAACTTTTTTACCTTGTTTTTTGGCATAATCAAAAGCATCAGTAATAACTTTTTCCTTTGCTAAGGAGCCATTATTTACAGCGTTATTGATCTTTACGAAGTCTTGATAGACAATTCTTCCGGCTCCTAAATTCATGTGACCTACCTCAGAATTTCCCATTTGACCATCGGGAAGACCCACATTGTAACCATCCGTTCTCAAATTTGAATTTGGATAGTTCTTGATTAAAGAATCAAAGAAGGGTGTTTTCGCTTGATAAATAGCTGATACATCTGGGTTTTGTGTTTCACCCCATCCGTCTAAAATGATCAAAATAACTTTTTTTTCCATGGCTGCTTTACAGTTCAAAAATTCAAATGCAAAGATAATCAACAAATCAATTTTGACCCCTTTTTTCGTATAAAATTACCCTAAATATTGCTAGAAATTAGGAGTTTAAATTCAAATAAGATTGATTTTAAAAGGAGGTATCTATGGATTAGAGCAGTTCACTAGTTGGGGATTAATCTGACAATTCCCAATTGTTCCACCGAAACATAAATGTAGCCATCTGGACCTACTTTAACGGTTCTCACTCTACCCATTCCTTCCATTAATTTTTCCTCCTTCACTACTTTTTCATCATCCAGATAAACCAGGTCCAAGTATTGGAACTTTAACGATCCGACCAGTATGTTTCCTTTCCATTCAGGATAACGATCACTATCTATAAATACCATCCCACTTGGAGCAATAGAGGGTACCCAATAATGCAATGGTTGCTCCATTCCCGGAAGATCGGTATCATCTGTAATTGTAGATCCGTTGTAATTTATACCATAGGTGATCAAAGGCCAGCCATAGTTAAGGCCAGATTTAATAATATTGATTTCATCTCCTCCCTGAGGACCGTGTTCATGAATCCAAATTTTTCCTGTCTTCGGATGCATTGCCATTCCTTGCGGATTTCGATGACCATAGGAGTATACAGCAGCTTTAGCACCAGCTTTTGTCACAAAGGGATTGTCGGAAGGAATACTTCCATCGTCATTTAGTCGATAGATCTTTCCGCCGTCACGGTTGATACTTTGCGGATTCACGTCTCTATTACCCCTGTCTCCAACTGAAAAGAACAAATAGCCATCTTTATCAAATTCAATTCTTGAGCCAAAATGATGTCCTTTTTTCGTGTTCGGTGTTGCCTTGTAAAGAACTTCTTTATCAACTAGTTCATTGTCTTTTAACTGGGCCCTCATAATTGTTGTATTGGCTCCTTCATCATCATTTTCAGTATTCCCTGAGAATGAAAAATAGATCCATCCGTTATTTACATAATCAGGATGCAATTTCAGATCTAATAAGCCCCCTTGATTTTTATAAAAAACTTCTGGTATATTTTTTATCTGTGTAGTTTTCCCATCCTTAAAAAGTAGCATTTTTCCTTCCTGTTCGGCAATGAGGATGGATCCATCCGGCAAAAATTCCATACCCCAGGCAATATCAAGTCCGTCAACTACTGTTTCAGCTTTGTAGCTATAATTACCATCGGTTTTGAATTCAGTTTTCTTTTGACATTGAGTCAGAAAAAAGGACAGACATAAAACAATAATGCTAATTTTTTTCATAATTCAGAAGTTAAACTCAAAGGTACAATATTTTCAGAATGAATATTTGAGGCTCACACTTGAATAATAGTTTAAAGGTGTTCCGGGATAATAGTATCGTGGAGCATTGTTGCCAAAACTACCGGCATTTATCAACAACATGGATGCATATTTTTCATCAAGTAAATTATTTATGCCGATCTGAGTATCGAGCTCAAAATGCTTTCCAAAACCTTTTTTGAATCCTGTTTTTAGATTAACCAATTGATAACTACCTGAATAAATACTGTTGTCATCTCTTATGGGGATCGCACCGATGTATTGAAAATTTAAAAATGCATAAATCCCGATTGAAGTATTGAGGTAGAGCTGAGAAAAGAAAGTTTTATCGGGCACTCCGGTCAAATCATTTCCTGAATAGTCGTCGTCGAGATCTTGAAATTCTTCGAAAGTATAGTTATTTAAGCTGAAGGAATTGGAGTGGCTAAGCTGAACCTGCTTCTTGTTGATCAAAAAATAATTTAAAGCAATTTCAAGACCTTTATGTATAGTTTTACCCGCATTAACTCCAATAAACTGATCGTCTCCTGTTCTTCTTGCCACCAAAAGATTATCGATATCCATCAAGTACACATAAATTTCGTAGTTAAAAATATCTTTGATCACTTTGCCACGACTGCCAATTTCATAATTCCAACCCGTTTCAGGTTGAATGTCATTATTGATCAGACCATCGGGCAACAGTGTTTCTTCCAGTTTTGGTGGAGAAAAACCATGACTAATTGAAGCGTATAACATACTACTCCTGTTGATTTGATAATTGAGCCCAATTTTAGGAGACAGGATGGCATCAAAACTGTAATTTCCTGAAAAATCATCACTTCCTAGATTAAAATTATCATCGAGGTTGTAGGAAGTTTGGTTTAGGTTGAGGCCAAAGTCGATTAAAAATTTCGGCGATAAATTGTATTTGGCTTCCATAAATACATTAAAATAATGTCTCCTTTCCTTAAAATCACTCAATAAAGAACCTTGAACACTTCCTGTTCCCGGTGGGTAATCCCGATATAAATTCTCAAAAGTTTTGATGAGATTTTGATCATTAAAAAATTCTATACCAGCCGTCCATTGAAATTTATTTTTCCCCAACATTGTATTTTGAATGAATCTTGTCCTCAATCCTATGGCCTTTGTTCCTTGCTCAAGTATATTAAAAGGTCTGGCTTCGTATGAGTCAAACAAGCTCCCAAAAATACTACTGATCTGTTTTGACTTTGGACCGTATTCGTGTTGCCAGGACAAACCCAGTAAAAATTTGTCATAATCTTCAAACCCTTTTGATTGTCCCCAGGTAAAAGCTGCTTTTGAGGGGTCATTTATATAGTCATCTTCATTGAGCGAACTCGGTATATAGGCCTTGAGATTGATATAATTAGCCAGTATATTCAGGTTGTTTTTCTCGTTTAAATAGTGATTTGAGGCTAAGGTAACCGTTTGCCGTTTCAATTCATTATTCTCTCTATAACCATCGCTGTGGGTATTTGAATAAGTTATTTTAGCAGCGTTTGTTTTATTTCCCAAATTGGTGTTGATCCAGAATTTTTGAAGTCCATAAGAGCCGAAAGTATAGGCTGATTGAATAGATTGTGAATCAAAAAAACCTTTGTCAGCAATAAGTTGAATACTGCCACCCAATCCGGTACCATAGAGGCTTGATGAAGGTCCTTTAAGGATTTCCATCCTGGCAATTCCTTGTAATTCAATATCTTCAATGGAGGTTTCACCCGAACCGTTGGTAAGAGGAATATCTTCATAATAGGCCCTGATCTTGCTTGTGCCGAAAAGATTCCTTGAACCAATTCCTCTTATCGTGATTCTGTTTGTATTTAAAGCACCATTATGCATATAGACCCCAGGAACACTATTGAGAATAGGTGCAATATTAATTCCATCATTACTTTGGATCTGAGTTTCTGAAATTACTGAAATGGCAGAAGCAATCTCTTTTAATTCACTTTGGAAATGACTTGATTTTATGACTACTTCAGTGAGGTCTAATGGTTTTTCTTCTAATTCAATAAGAAGGAAACCTGATTCTTGAATTTCAATAGTTTTAGTAAAATAGCCTTGTTTGGAAAAGGTGTAGGTTCCGGGAGATTTGATTTCAAAAAGACCATTATAGTCTGATCTTCCTAATTCAGAATTTTGACTGTCAGTGATCTCAACGTCTTGAACGGCGAGTTTGTTCTCGCTACTGATGATCTTTCCTTGAAAAGATTGTCCATTTAGAGACGATGAGAGTAAAAAAAGAAAAACGATTATTTGAATACTATCCTGCAGCATAATGTATACCTTTTACAGAGTCGTTTATTTGACAATGGCATTTTTAATCTTATTATTATTTTCTGTCAAATGGTAAACAAACCCATTGATAATTGCATAAACAACCTTTTCATTTTTTTTAAGTAGAAAAGTTGCATTGGTTCCGAGATTGATTGGAGATCCCGGTAGGGAGTTGCTTTTTGGGATCATGATCTTTTTTATATCAATGATATTCATAGGCATCGGCGTGAATTTGATTTCTGTTGGCAAGTCATTGATACCTACAGAAGTATATCCTTGTGAAAGAAGACTTGGAAAATCCAGACGCTTAAACTCTTCAAAATCACTGAGTATTTTGGGATAGGTTTCTCCGACCTTGAATGTCAAACCAGAGGCATCCAATGATTTGTAACCAAAGTGATTCGATAAATCTCCGATATCATTGATACTTCCCAAATAATAGAAATCACTGTGTTTCTTATTTTCAATTTCAAGGTGATTGATCCCCAGGTCTACCGTAAAATCCATACCCAAATAAGAAAAGGTCAGATTTTCAATTTTGAGGTCAAATAGTTTACGATCATTTTTAGGTATCGAAAGATATTTATCAAGGCCGGTAGATGTGTAACTTTGACTTCCGATAAGCTCTATGGCAGATAAGATCACAACATAGTTTAGTTTTCGGATAAATTGTTTTTCAGGGTCATCAAATTGTCCTCCTGATTCAATTAGAATGGTACTTGTACCCCATTTTTGCATGTTGTCACCAAAGGCTCTTGGTTCGAATTCATCTGAGTATCTGGCAACTTGACCTCTCACATATTTTTGAAGTATCCCGTTCAATTTGGCAATAACCCTCATGGCATCTCCTCTGGTTTGGTTGATGTCTTTTTCAAAATTAAAAGCCGGAGCCAAGAAAGAAATTGTTGCCGGTTTCGAAGTTTGTTTCGCATTATAGTACTTGCTCTGATCGTGAAGATTGAATCCGAAGTCGGCATCAAGACTGTCACGCACCTTTTTTAGTAATTGGGATTCCGGCGATTGAAGTCTAAGAGCATCGCGATTAATATCTATTCCAATGGCATTATGTCTGTTAAAAAGTTCAGCACCATCCGGATTCAACATTGGAATAAAATGAACTGTCATATTTTTTAAAATGGTTTTATTCGTTTTTAAATAATTGACCATATCAAATATTGATGCTGTCGCTGTCGGTTCATCACCATGCATTTGAGACCATAATAATACCTGTGTTTCTCCTTCTCCAATGCTGATCATAGAAATATTTCTTCCTTGGATAGACTTGCCAAGAACAGTAATTTTAAAATCTTTTCGACTCTTGAGACTATCTATCAATGGTTGAATATCCTGATGTTTGAATCGACGGACGTCAATCGATACCTCTTGAAAATCCTCATAAGATTGAAACAATTGTTTGTCGAGAGTTTGTTTTTGAGCGAGCCCTGTGAA
>JAAESS010000106.1 GCA_024229195.1 Flavobacteriales bacterium
CTGCCGCATGAAATGTTTTATCTAGGTAACTTCTAATCTTGTTTGAATTAATATTGGCGATAAAGTCAGCAATTTGATGAATATATTTTTTGTTTATTTTATCAGGCTTTTCACCGTCTAAAAAATCAAAAATGGCAACATGATTAGCCAAATCCCAATCTAGCGGTTTTGCAATATTATTAATGCCATTTTGAGCAAATAGTTCACTTATTTTGACATCATGCAAGGCTCTGTTTTTTTCATCTTGATGATAGATTTTTGCAATACAAGCAGGCTCTGTTTTTAATATGAATAGGCGATTATTACCACCACCATGAATACGCACGGCCCCTTGGCTTGTATATCCTAAAAGCTCTACGCATTCTAATTGCTTATTTGTCATAAAAAATATCTTGGAAGTTTAACCAGGAAGTGAGCACTGTCTCTTTTTGCTCAGCTAAATCATGCGGTGAAAATAAAATTCCATGGCATTCAACAGGAAACAAGGGGTGATCTAAAATACGGCTCAGATCATCAATAAAAAAATCACACTTTAATGCTTTTATTTTTTCAAGTTTTGCTTCTTTCGTTTCATTAAAAAAACAGTGTTCTAAACTTAAACGCTCAGGCTTAATAAAATCATTTTGCTTAAGCCACTTTAAAGCCGATTGGTGAAAATCCACTTTATCACCAATATAGGGGTAGTTTATAAGAAATTTTGATTAATTTCGTCTTTTATTTAACTAAATCTCAACAATAATGAAAATCACAAAATTATTATTCATATTTGCTTTGGTAAGTATGATTGCTGTTTCATGTAAGGAAACAAAAAAAGAAGAAGTTCAAGATGACACTAGTGTAGAAATGACAGAAGAAAGCACTGATGATGCTGACATGGACGCAAGTGAAGACAGTGAAGATGCTGCCGCTGCAGGAACTGCAGGAGCTGCAGGAACCGCAGGTGCCGCAGCCGCCGGAGCTGCTGCCGCTTCAGAAGATGGAGGTGGTATGGAAGCTGCTGAGGAAATTGAAGCTCAATCAAAAGATGTTGAAACTTTGGTCATACCTGAAGGTGTGATCGCAGAAGAGCTTTCTGACACGCCTTTAATCTATCCAGGGTGTTCAGGATCTGTTGAAGAAATCAGAGCTTGTAATAAGGAAAGTTTTATCGCCTATGTTAAAAGCGAGTTTAATCATGAAATTGCGAAGGAGAATGGTATAAAGAAAGGTGATTATTCTATTGGAATCGTTGCGCATGTGAACAAAGCTGGGCGAGTATTTTCGTTGAGAGTTACTGCACCGGATCCTGTATTAAAAAGGGAAATGGAAAGAGTTGTTAATAGTACGCCACATGTAGTTCCTGCAACAGAAGCTGGAAAGCCTGTAGGGGTTAGTGTTAAATTTCTTGTAGATTTCAAAGTGGAAAAGTTATAGATCCATCTATTTAGATATTTGAAAAGCCTGAATTTTATTCAGGCTTTTTTATTTTCTATCAATCTGATAGATACTTCAGAATTTCTTCATATTTGTTTTGTTACCTTGCAGGCTTAAAATATTAACTTAAAATTAACAACTATGAAATTGATCAAAGGAATTTTTACAATCGCTGTTATAAGCGTTATTACATTTTCATGTGACCAAGCAAAAAAAGAAACTTCAACTGAAGTAAAGGATGCTGTTGAAGCAGTAGAGAATGCTGCTGACGAAACAACTGAGGCTGCTGAAGCAGTTGCAGAAGATGCAGAGCAAGCAGTTGATTCATTAGCTTCTGATGTTGAAAAGGCAGTTGACTCGGCAAAAGTAATGGCTGATTCAGCAATGAAAAAATGTAAAGGAAAATGTGCCAAAGACGGTAAATCTTGTGATGGTAGCTGTAAAGCTTAATTCACAAACCTTTTGAATGAATAAAAAAAGTTACCCTAGGGTAACTTTTTTTTGCTCCATATTGAAATTTTTTTCCTTAAGGAATAGTACAAAAATAACAGGCTAATCACATAAAGTACTCCTACGAGTTGATGAAGAGTTCCATAAAACAGAGGAATGCCTGTTTTGACTCTTAGTAAAGTCATAATTCCCAGAAAAACCTGAAATAAAACAAAAAAATAGGATACGGTCAACCATTTAATGGCGCCCGTATGGATATGGTTTCTTTTTTTGTAATAAAAGTATACCGTTAATACCAAAATTACATAGGCCAACATTCTATGAATAAATTGAACGAGAGCCGGTGCAAATGAAAATCGATCATAATTGGTAAGATTATGTAGGGTCCAGTTATTTGGATCAAGTAAAACATCAGGAATAAAATCTCCATTCATCGAGGGCCAGCTTGCATAGTATAAGCCTGCTCTCATCCCAGCCATTAATCCTGCAAAAATCAATTGTACAGCCGTGAAAACCAACAAGACCATGACAAATCTAGTATGACCCTTTAGTGGTTTATTTTCCATGAGGTAAACATCTGCGATACACTTCACCATGGCACCAATGGTGAACACGGCTAAAATGAAATGGAGTGTTAGTTTATAAGCATTGACCCAAGGCCTGTCAACGAGCCCACTCATCACCATGATCCATCCGGCTGACGCAGTCAATGCAGCCAAAATGACCACGAGACCAAGTCTTTTGATCAGGAAAAAATCAATTTGCTTGCGAATTACAAAAATGATAAAGGGAATCAGAAAAACAATCCCAATCGCTCTTACCCAAAGCCGATGAAAATATTCCCAAAAATAAATGAATTTAAAATCCTTTAAATTAAAGTCAGCGTTTATCTTATGGTATTGAGGAGTTTGTTTGTAAAGCTCGAATAGATCGAGCCATTCCTGTTTATTCATCGGAGGGATGACTCCTGTAATAATATCCCAGCTTGTAATTGACAGCCCCGAACCTGTAAGTCTAGTGATCCCGCCGAGGATCACCTGGCCAATCAACATGATCAGTCCTGTGAGAAGCCAGAATCGAATTGTTTTGTTATAGAGGTATTTTTTCTTCAATTGTCTAATAATTAATGATTAATCTTTCCATTCTAATGATTCGATTATTCGAATAATATCTTTTTGCAAATAATTAATAGCCGGTTTTATGGAATCATAATTCGGCTGAACATTAAAATAAACTGCACCCGTAATAAAATGACTACTGCTGTCAGTTACATGAAACTGAATTGGAGAAGCAGCGTTACCTGTAACCTCAAAAATTGAGCCATATACCTTCTTTTGTTGATTGATATAGGGAGCTGAGCTTATTCCATCTGCTTTTATGGTGTGGTTAAAAGTTAATTTTTCAGCTTCAATTAAAAGTTCTTTTAAATTATCTTCTACAGGTCTGTAGGTCATATTGATAGAAGCCTTTAATTTCGGATAATCTATATTCACCCAACATTTACTATTTAGTTTAACCTTAGTCGCACTCGAGGTGTCAAAGGTGTAGGGGCAATCACTGTCGATCATTTCATATGCAGGAGAAGGATACTCTAATCTCAATTGAGCCTTTGGTTTAGGTAAGGTGTCTTCTTTAAAACAACTTAACATTGCAAAGCTTATTAAGCAAATAAGAGTGATATTTAAGGATATTTTTTTCATGGCTACTTTTTCTTGCTTGGCAGATTTACTTTAACCTGCTTGATTCTTTTTTTATCGATGGCTTCAATAGTGAAATTGTAATTTTCAAAGGTAACTTTATCATTCTTTTTAGGAAATTTACCTGTAATCTCAAGTATGAAACCCGCCAAAGTTTCAGCTTCAGATTTATATTCTTCAAAAACAGATTCATCTAATTGGAGCACCTTATAAAAATCTTTCAAGGTTATTTTTCCTTCAAAAACATAATTTAAGTCATCCAATTTAGAATATGATAAGTCATTCTGATCAAATTCATCCGAAATATCACCAACTATTTCTTCTATAATATCTTCCAAAGTAATTAAGCCTGATGTTCCTCCGTATTCATCCACCACAATTGCCATATGGTTTTTCATCTCTTGAAATTCTTTTAGCAAGTCATCAAGTTTTTTATTTTCCGGCACAAAGAAAGCCTCTCTAATGATCTTTTTCCATTGAAAGGTTTTTTTGCTAAGGTGGGGTATCAAGTCTTTGGTGTATAAAATCCCCACAATATTATCAATGTTTTCTTCAAATATCGGAATCCTTGAATGCCCTTTTTTGATAATTTTCTCTGTGATTACAGTAAAGTCCTCCTCGGTACTCAATGCAAATACGTCCATTCTTGGGCACATGATCTGTGAAGTATCAGTGTTTCCAAAATTGACAATGCCTTGTAAGATCTTCTTTTCTTCTTTTGTAGTCGCCCCTTTGGATGTCAACTCCAGTGCCTGAGATAAAACTTCTACAGAAAAATCAGATTGTTTTTTACTTAGTTTCTTTTCTACTAAGTTTGTGAGGTTTAACAAAGGCGTACTTAAAAAAGTGAGCAAGGAATTCAAAAATATCATTGGTTTGGCCATAAAGGAGGCAAAGCTTGAAGCATTTCGATTTGCGTAAATTTTAGGCAATACTTCACCGAACAAAAGGATTAGAAATGTAACCAGGACAATTTCAACAAGAAATTTGATCAGCGTAGAGGTCAAACTTCTAAAGAAGTAATCCCCAACATAAGTGAAAAGAAGTATAAATAAAATATTGATAAAATTATTGGCGACAAGAATAGTTGCCAATAGTTTTTTAGGATTTTCAAGCAGTTGATTCACCTGATGAATATTTGGATCGCTTTCTTTTTCAAGATCTGCTTTTGACAGGGAAAAGTAAGCGACTTCTGTACCGGAAATAATTCCGGAAATAATTAACAGAAGGAGAAGTGAAATGACTCCGGTTAAACCTTGCCAACCAAATTCAATAGCCATAAAAATACTTGAGGGTTCAGGATCCAAATAGAAATATTTTACTTCGTGTTATTTTTCACATTAAAACGGCACATCATCTGTAGTGTCTTTTAAAGAATTTTGACCCGTTGATTTAGCTTCATCAATTTCATGTGAAGTATTCATCGGAGCAGGATTATTAAGATCTTTTTTCGTCGTTAGGAAAGTCATGTCCAGTGCATGAATTTCAGTAGTGTATCTTTTTATACCTTCCTGTTCCCATTGCCTTGTCTTGATTTTTCCTTCAATGAAAACACGGTCTCCTTTGCTTAGAAATTTCTCACAAAGTTCAGCCAGTTTATTTCTCACAACAACATTATGCCATTCGGTGGTTGTCACTTTTTCACCGGTTTGCCTGTTGCTGTAGGATTCATTTGTGGCAATAGGAAATCTTCCAATACAATTTCCTCCTTCAAAATAATGCATTTTTACTTCATCACCCAAATGCCCGATCAGCATCACTTTATTCAATGAGTTTGCCATAATAATTTATTAAGGATCAAAGATAATCAAATTGAAAGTTATGCATCAATTTGAGCTTTGATATTTATCAACAAAATTCTGAAGTAATACGGGTAGTGCAAAGTTTTCCAGGGCCTTCCAGGAGATTGTGTTCTGTGGTTTTTGAGCGGGCTTGACGATCCAAAACCAGGTGCTTATTGTTTGATGTGTCAACTTATGTATGACTGGAGCAGTATTGAACTTTGAAAGAGTAAAAGACCCTTCAATATGAAGCTCGGTTCTTATCATTTTTATAAGATCAGTTTCATCTTGAAGATCTTCTTGGGATTCATGAAGTGGAAATTCAAATAAATTCTGCCAGATACCTTTGTGAGTTCTCTGTCTGATAAGAGTCGATTCTTCGCTAATGTCAAATACCAGATAATTAAAATAGCGTTTTTTTATTTTCAGTTTTTTCAGTTTTACCGGGAGTTTATCGATACTTTTTTCTTGAAGAGCAAAACAGGTATGGTTAAAAATACAAGTATCGCATTTCGGTTTTTTTGGAGTGCAGACCAGAGCTCCAAATTCCATCAAGGCTTGATTGTGCGTACCGGGATCATTTTGGTCTAACAGATTTTGAGCTAATAATTTGAACTCTTTTATGCCCTTTGATTCATTGATCGGCGTACTTATTCCAAAGACTCTTGATAAAACCCGAAACACATTCCCGTCTACAGTTGCATGAGGTTGGTCAAATGCAATCGAAGCGATGGCTGAAGCTGTATAATCTCCAATTCCTTTTAGTTTTATAAGATCCGCATAAGATTCAGGGAATTGACCATTATATTGGCTTGATATAATTTTTGCTGTACTGTGAAGATTTCTGGCTCGAGAATAATATCCCAAGCCCTGCCATAATTTTAAAATTGTCTTTTCATCAGCCTCAGCAAGATCAAAAATAGTATCAAATTCATCTGCAAATTTCTCATAATATGAGGTTCCTTGAGCGATACGGGTCTGTTGCAATATTATTTCAGATAACCAGATCAAATATGGATTCTTGGATTTCCTCCAAGGCAAATCTCTTTGATTATTTAAATACCACATTATTAATGTGTTAGAAAACTTTAAATTTTCCCTCATTTTGCAATAGTACAATTTTTTTATCTAATTAAATTTTAATCATTTAGCTTTCCGAAATTGATTTATTGTATTATATTTGCCCCCTCAAATAAAGAATTAAATAACGTATAAATAAATTAAAATGACAAAAGCAGAGATCGTAGCTAACATTTCAGAAAAATCTGGTATTGAAAAAGCTGATGTTTTAAGAGTGGTGGAAGATTTTATGGTAGAAGTGAAAGATTCGTTGAACAATGGAAATAATGTTTATTTAAGAGGATTTGGCAGTTTTATAGTGAAGGAAAGAGCTGAGAAAACTGGAAGAAATATTTCAAAAAACACAACAATAAAAATACCTGCACACAACATTCCAGCATTCAAACCTGCGAAAGTTTTTGTAGAGAGCGTGAAAAAAAGCGTTGCAGTAAAATAATAAAAATCATATAATTCAGTTTATTATGCCAAGTGGTAAAAAAAGAAAACGCAGTAAAATTTCTACGCACAAGCGTAAGAAAAGAAGCAGACAAAATAGACATAAGAAGAAAAAGTAGCAAATAGGTGAGCAATCACCTATTTGTTTTAAGTTTTCAGTTTAGTACGTTCATTGACATAAAATTTGCCCAGGCAAATACGGAGGTTATTAAAAATAACCACACACATTTATTAATCTATTTATTTAGAATATGACATATAAATCATATCAGATAAATACAAAAATATAACAGAGTGAAAACAGAATTAATTATTAGATCGAATTCCTCTGATATAGATTTTGCCTTATTAAGAGATGGAAAACTTGTTGAGTTACACAATGAAACTTTAGATAATAATTTCTCCGTCGGAGACATTTTTTTATCCAAAGTAAAAAAAACTTTATCGGGACTAAATGCATCATTTGTGAATGTAGGAAGTGAAAAAGATGCCTTTTTACATTATCATGATTTGGGACCACAATTATCATCTTTAAAAAAATTCACACAGCAAGTAAGTACAAGGAAAAGAAAGGATTTTACCCTCAAGGGTTTCCAATTTGAGAAGGATATAAATAAATACGGGAAAATTGATGAAGTAATAAAAGCAGGACAGAATATGTTAGTTCAGGTTGTTAAAGAACCGATATCTACTAAAGGTCCTCGTATTAGTTCAGAATTATCAATAGCCGGAAGGTATTTGGTATTGGTTCCATTTTCTGATCGTGTTTCAGTATCTCAAAAAATCACGAATAATAAAGAAAAAGAACGATTAAAAAGACTGGCTCAAAGCATAAAACCAAAAGGATTTGGAGTTATTTTGAGAACAGTTGCTCAAGGCATAAAAGTAGCCGAATTAGACAGAGATTTGCAATATTCGGTGCAACGTTGGGTCAACATGTGCAAACAAATACCAAATGCACAGGCTCCGCAAAAAGTTTTGTCTGAGTTAAACAGAGCCTCATCTATTTTGAGAGACGTTTTCAATGAATCGTTTACAAGTATCATTACGAATGATTTATCCTTGCATCAAGAAATTCTTGATTATTTAGAAAGAATTGCACCTGAGAAAAAATCGATTGCTCAGCATTACAAATCACGAGTACCAATATTTGACTATTACGGAATTGAAAAACAGATAAAATCTGCCTTTGGTATGACTGTTTCAATGCGCAAAGGAGCTTATCTGGTAATTGAACATACAGAAGCTTTACACGTGATAGATGTCAATTCAGGAAACAGATCCAACAAGGCTAATTCACAGGCAGACACAGCTCTGGAAGTCAATATGATCGCAGCAACAGAGATTGCGAGACAACTTCAGCTTAGGGATATGGGAGGAATCATAGTAGTTGATTTCATTGATATGCACATTGCAGATCACAGAAAGAAATTATATGATCATCTCAGAAAAGAAATGAGTACAAGTCGAACGAAACACAAGGTGTTACCACCTAGTAAATTCGGCCTGGTTCAAATTACCCGTCAAAGAGTAAGACCTGAAAGAAACATCAAAACTAAAGAAGAAAATCCAAATAAGAATGGAGAAGTAGAAGCTCCAATAGTTTTGATTGATCGCATCGAAGCCAATTTGACAAAAATTATGGAAGGAAACAAATCAGGAGTAGCACTTCATGTGCATTCTTTTATTGCTTCTTATTTGACAAAAGGTTTTAATTCGATTCAAATGAAATGGTTCTTGAAGCATAAAAAATGGATAAAAATAGTTCCAAGAGATGCTTTCCCATACTTAAAATATCAATTTGTTGATCAAAATGATAAAATAATAAGGTAATAATATATCATAAAGCCCCGCAGAAGCGGGGCTTTTTTTTTGCCCCTAAGGGATTATTTTGGTGATAATTGTTCTTGAATTTTCCAGTTTTACACGAAGAACATAAATTCCTCTCGATGGAAATCCTGACCAGTTCATAACCAGATAATCTGTATGTACTGTTTGATCTTTTAATTTCCTGCCATTGAGATCAAAGATTTCCAGTCTATTGATAATATCCTTTTTATTTGTGCTGACATAAAGCATATCATCAATCTGTTGCCAAACAATTTTTGTCTTTTCCTCTAATAGTACATCTAGTGTAGAAACTGTAGGTTTAAAAACTAATTCAAACCTTTGGTTAACTCGTTGTGGTTGTTCCATGATAAAAGTATAGTGGGAGGTGGATAGGTTGTGTTCTCTAACTAGCAGTTTATCATGAAGAATTATGTCAGTTCCTTCAAAGTCACCTTCTGTATGGTCTATACTTATTTTTAATACTGTTTCCTCTTGAATATTGCTGTTCAGACCCAGTTGAATTTTTTCATCTCCTCTGAATATCGGCAAACCTTGAATTGCAAAAGATTGATCTTCCAGAAGGGAATAAAAATTTAAAGGGTTTTGTGCATCTATTCTAATCCCATCAAAATTAGAATCAAATTTGCTCGTGGCCCCATCAATAAATCCAATTAGAATCTGACTAAATGCACCTTCCTTATTTGTCAGGTTTAGCCAAATTTTATTCTCTTTAAAACTATCTTTTCTATTTTTCAGCTTAAAGAAATTGTTGTTGTGAGCAACTGTTCTCATATCATTGCTGAATGATATTACACCTTCTTTTAGGGCCTCGACAAAGAATCCCTGACAGCTGCTGATGTATTGATTTGGTTCCTCTCCATTTGGGTTGGCTTTAATTCCGCCTGTTCCAAGCGTATACATCGCATAATCATCAGAGCTGTAACTTCTAACACCTGTTGTGTCATCCAAAGAGATAGGCGTGCTATGTGTCCAAAAATAGAGTGTGCCTGTCAACAGGTTTTTGTTTAAAGGATGATTAAGAAGTAATTCTGCATCGATCGCAGAGGGATATGGGTTTCCAATAAGGTTCCAATAATGTCTGTCAGAAATTGATTCCTCTGCAGCGTAAACGGGAATTTTAATAGTTCCTGTATTGACAATTCCAGTAAAAATTACTTTTTGCTCATTTAAAAATGGATTCGTATCAGGAGCCATAGAGGTATAACCCCTTCCAACCTGCATTGTTCCTGAAGTACGAACCCATGCATTATTATCGTCGTCTGAACCGTCATTATCGAGATCTTCAAAATCTTTTGCTGAAAAGTAGTGAAAGGAATTTTTTGGGGAATTCCAGAATACTGATTCTAAATCAGCAGTTTGTACCGGACTTGACCAATAGGTATAATCAAAAGGTTTGAGTTCTGGGGTGGTTTTATGTATTCTTATGGTTCCGGTACTTGTAATTGTACCCTTATCATCTAACATGACAAGAGAACCCTCATGATCAATATCTAAAGTTCCTGCTACCAAAAGATCCTTTTGTATGCTGACATATTCATTTGCCGAAACCATCAGATTTGCATCCCATAGAACATGTAAACTACAGGTTTCTATGTTGCCATTTATAGCAGTCGAATAATTACTTTCAATATTGGCAATACGGTTGACATCAGGTTCTCCATTTGTCCAGGATCCGTTGATCCAGCTGGTTGAACCTGACTTATGGATACCGATTCTCAGATTAGAGCCAACTTCTGCCATATCAATGAATTCATTTGAATAAACGAGCCAATCTGATTCTTTAAAACCCGTATTTGCTGTCGTAGCATCACAGCCATATTTTCTGATCATACTGAGGTCGCTGCCCCAATTGGAGGAAGAACCAATTATATCTGTTCTTTGATCCCAGCAAGACTCGGTTCCAGAAGTAGAAATAACAAGAATATCATCTCCCGTAAAACTGCATACATTAGTTTTTATCTCGTCCCCATTTATTGCATAAGCAGGAGCTGTGACATTGAGCGAGGCGGAATATTTAATAGATTGACCGGGTGGAATGCTCGGAATTAATTTTTTACTATTTGGCTTAAGGCCAATAGGGTATTGGGTAGATTCATTCCTGTAAAGCGCCAGATAATAGGTGTTTTCCGGACTGATTTGATTACTGATATTTGTTATTTCTATCCATTTGTTGTTTGCGCTTCCCTCATAATATTGGGAGATGATCAAGGGATGATTTGTAGGACCGGTTCCTTCACCCTGAATCATAAATTCAAAAGGATTTTCAGACGGATCAGAATTCGTAATTTCAACCTTTGCAGTGTGAACACCACGTTGATTAGCCTTATAATAAACCATAAACTGAATACTGTCTTGAGGCGCTACTGATTTCTCATCTTCGAAATCGGTAGAAAAATGATTGGAATCAGTACCTGAAATAAGTATTTGATCAATATCCAGAGATTTATTGCCAATATTTTTAATAGTAAAGGATCGTTGTATCAGCGTGTCTTTTAACACTGGCCAGGCACCAAAATAACTATTGTTGATCAAGGAAGAAGAGGCATTCCCATCCTCTATATTTTTTCCTTGGCCGTAAATTTCAATTTCAGGAAGGTCACCTTGACAGTAAGATGAATGAGCGCCCAGATTAGCTATGTTTTCAAGCCCGTATCGATCCCACTCCTCGTTGTTGAATTCATTATTGGGATTCGTTACTTGACTTTTTCTTCTCAAAGTAACATCCTTACCAAAGTTGCCGGAATCACCAATTTGACCTATCAGATCAATGATGGAATCATTTTTTTGTAATACAATTTTATCATCACCATTATAGTCCATGGCAGCATTGTTGGTACTTAGGTTGGCAACAATAGAAAGCGTCTCTGTATTATCCGCGATCAGGAAGGCCTCATAGGGTTCCAAGATACCTGTTAGTTGCAGTCTGGCGGATGGCTGTATGTTGCTACCTGTAAATTTTACGAGCTCATATTCACTCAAATCAAGACTTTGTTCTTTTGGATTATACAATTCTATAAAATTGTTTCTATGACCTGCTGAAGAAGTACCTTCTATGTATTCAGATATCATCAACTCTGAACATGGGCTGAGAAGATCACCCTCAATTCGAATATTGTCTAAGCCTCCCATATCAGAACCATTCTGTTTGACGCTAATTCGCAATTTAACTGAGGAAATGATGTTTGGTACATCGATACTCATCGTGGTCCATTGATCAAAATTCAAATCATTTTGACCGTCAATAAACAATGTTTCTCCTTGGGAGTTTCCGTCAAACCACACTTCATACTTCATATCATCTCCATTGTCATATCCCTGAACCGTGACATCAAAAGAAATGACTACATTTCTGAATTCAGCAATATCATAAGATGAGAATTCAATGTATTCAAAGCCGGATGAACCACAATTTCCATTCAGGTCTTTTATTCCCCAAAAATAATCCCCCTCTGTGGGTAAAATATCACCTAGAATCATAAGGTAATTCCAGGTGTCACCCAGTTCAGTACAGGGAGGAGTGGAGAATGTATCAATAGGCCAGCTATCTCCCGATTTTTCAAATCCTTGTTTTGCAATTAGTGTACTCTGTGCGAAAGTTTGAATCAGATACAACAGTAAATAAAGACATAAATAGTACTTCAGCATGATAAAGCAGATTAGTTTTGGAAAAATTACCTGATGAGAGTACTTTTGGAATACAATTAATTAATCACATGAGCGAAAAAAAGTTAACATATACTGTAGAAGAAGCCAAGCGTTCGCTCGAAAAATATTGTGCATATCAGGACCGTTGTCATCAAGAAATAGAAAGAAAATTATGGGAAATGAGGATGATTCCGGAGGCACGAGAAGTTATATTTCTTCATTTAATGGAACACGATTTTTTGAATGAAGAAAGGTTTTCACGGAGCTTTGCCAGAGGTAAATTCAGGATAAAACAATGGGGGCGTCATCGCATAGAGCGAGAACTGAAACAAAAGGAAATTTCAGCCTATAATATAAAAGCCGGTTTAAGTGAAATTTCTCCGGAGGATTATGAGGAAACTTTTTTGGAAGTCAGCAGGAAGCGGTTTTTAAGTGTCGATGAAACGGATAAGTATAAAAAACGAAAAAAAGTGGCTGATTTTCTCTTAAGAAAAGGATTTGAAAGTCACAAAGTATATGAAGTGCTGAAGGATCTCGAAAGGGAAAATATTTCGTGAATCAGACAAAAATAGCCTGATTGTTTTTAGTATATTTGTTGCCCTAAATTTTTCGATTATGAGTGTACAAAGTCAGGTAATGGAGCAGATGAAGGCAGCTATGAAATCAAAGGATACAGTAGCCCTTGAATCATTGAGAGCATTAAAATCAGCTTTCCTTTTAGCCAACACGAGTGGTAGTGGTGTTGAACTATCCGAAGAAGATGAGATCAAAATAGTTCAAAAATTAGTGAAGCAAAGAAAAGATAGTGCAGCTATTTTCCAGAAACAGAATAGAAATGATCTTGCCGATCCTGAAATTGCACAAGCAAAGATTTTAGAGCAATTTCTTCCTGCTCAAATGGGAGAGGAAGAATTGAAATCAGTAATTGGGGCTATCATTAGCCAAGCCGGAGCGAGCTCAATGAGAGATATGGGTAAAGTGATGGGAATGGCCTCTAAGCAATTGGCTGGAAAAGCAGATGGAAAAGCCATATCAATGATCGTAAAACAATTATTGAGTTAAAAATATTATTTAATAAAACAAAGGCCCCGTGGCGCAACTGAATAGCGCATCAGATTTCGGCTCTGAGGGTTACAGGTTTGAATCCTGTCGGGGTCACAGATGAAAGAACATCCGCCAATTGGCGGATGTTTTTAGTTTGAAGAATCTGCTCCAAGTTTGCTTGGATAAAGATTCGAAAACTTAAAACACGTCACGAGCTATCGTGGCGGATGTTTTTTCTCAAGATGGAGCCTTATCAGGATCAACGAAGTTAATCACCACTCAATGATAATAATCATTTTATTTTGGGATTAATTCTAGTATGTTTGAACGCTTTTAGCCTATCAAAATTAATAGATGAATAAATATTTTTCTAGTCTCTCTCACTTTGTCTTCTTTTTTTACGTTTGTGCTGTTGGAATAAATGCACAAGAAGAACCCAAACAGAAAAAACTTAAATTTCAGGCAGATGCCAGGATTCGCGGAGAACAGGATTGGAATTCGCAAAAATCTGACGGTACCTTTCGTGATGATAGGTTTCGCGTTCGGTTTCGCGTTCGAGCAGGACTTAACTACAAACCAAATCACTGGGCTACTTTTGGACTAAGATTTCGAACCGGTTACCAGGAAAAACAACAGGACCCCCATTTGACAATTGGTGATGGCTACCATGAGTTAGAATCCGTGCCAATAGGCTTTGATAAATTGTATTTCAGGATGCAATACTTCAGATTTGATTTTTGGATCGGTCGCAACACTTTCCCCTTCGAAAAAAAGCATGAGCTTTTCTGGGGTGACAACGTATGGCTTGACGGATTTTACCTTGGAGCTTCTTTTGATACTGAGGCAAAATGGATTGATTCTGTTAAATATAGCGGAGGTCTCTTTACCGTAATCAATAATTATTCAACATTCAGCAGCGATAGTTTTATTGGAATGTTGCAAGTTTCCTCAAAGCATCTGGACAACAAATTGAATATTTACCCTTCATTCTATTACTTTTCCCAGATGCCTGATATTCCAGACGGAAATGAGAACTATCGTTTTAACTATGCTATTTTTCAATTAGGTGCAGAATATGTTATGCAACAACCTAAATTGACTTTCGGACTCGATTTTTATCAAAACCTTAAGAATTATCAAAGTGATGAAAATATTCCTGAGTTTCTGAAAAATCAAAAGTCAGGAGTTGTGGGTCATATTGTGTGGGGTGAACAAAAGAAAAAAGGAGATTTTTCGGCAGGAGTCTATCTGACCTGCATGGAAAGATATGCTGCAGTCGATTTTTTTGCTCAAAATGACTGGGCGAGATGGGATTACAGCGGTCAGGGTTCAAGAGATGGACGGCTCACAAATTTTAAAGGACTAGAATTGATCGCAGCTTATAAAATCTCGAAACGATTCCAATTAAAGATGCGTTATTTCAAGGTTGAGCAGTTGTTGCCTTACGCATCTTATCTTGAGACAGGAGACAGGGTCAGACTTGATCTGAATTTTAAATGGTAATGTCTTTTTTCAAAATTTTATTTAACTTCGACTGCTAAGTTGAATTTAACTTCTCCAATATGAAATCAATCAAACAATCAGGCCGATATATAACCTTTTATTTAATTGTTCTTATAATTCAGGGTTTATTGCTTAGTTGCGACTCGAAAATAAAGAATATTGCCACAGAGAATAACTATTTATGGGTTGGCGCATCTTCCACGTCGATTAACCCGGAAATTGGGATGTTTATCGCAGGAGATAAGCCCAATAGACGTTTTACAGGAATACATGATTCTATATTTACCAAAGCGGTGGTTGTAAGAAAGGAAAAAGAGATCTTAGCCCTTGTTACTATTGATTGTATAGGGCTTCTTTATCCGGATGTACAGAAGATCAGGAAAAAGGCCTATGAAATCATCAATGACACCTTACTCAAACCTGAACGTATCATTATTGCTTCAAATCATATTCATTCAGGTCCGGACGTGGTTGGTATCTGGGGTCCAAGTCAGCTGGAAAGCGGAGTAGACTCAGTATATATGAAAAGAATGACTGAAGCGACCGCTCAAGAGATAAAAAAGGCATTCGATTTGATGAAACCGGCCAATGTATTTTCGGCCTCAGGTGAATTCGGTGAGGAATGGGTCAGAAACATATGTGAACCTGAAGAGATCGACAGAGCATTGAGTACGATTCAATTTACAGATACCAATGGTGAAAATATAGCTACGCTTACAAATTTTGCCTGTCATCCTACCTTTTATGATGCCGTTCAGAATGAGGTCTCAGCAGATTATGTAGGAGCTTTTTATTCCGATTTATCCCAGTCCATGACAGGAGAACATTTATTTTTTCAAGGAGCTATAGGAGGTTGGGTGCAGCCTCTCAAAGAAGATCAGTCATTTGCAGTAGGTCAAAAAAGAGGAGACGAACTGTCAGCCGAGGTTCAGCGTTTATTACAACAAAAAATAGAACTCTTATCTAATGATATCACTTTTAGAAATGAGGTATTTGAATTACCTGTTACAAATCCCGGATGGGCACAACTCTCAGCCGCGGGAGTAATAAAAAGAGATATTTCAAATACTACAACCACAGAGATGGCCTGGTTCAGTATAGGTGAAGCCCAATTTATAACGCATCCTGGAGAAACACCACCTGCTTATTCTTTCGCTTCGAAAAATTTGATGGGTGACGGACCAAAGTTTGTTATTGGTTTGGGTCTTGACGCCATGGGTTATATATTAAAACCTGAATATTTTGAGCCAAATACTGACCTGCCCCATGCCGAATATTTAACGAGAATGTCTCCCGGTAGTGAAGCAGGGCCAATAGTATTAGAAAAAATTGAGAAATTGATTTCTGAACCTACTACGCAACCATAAACTTTGATTATGAAGACTATTGATTCCATCATAAAACGACTAGACCTCTTACCACATCCTGAGGGAGGATATTACAGGGAAACTTTTAGAAGTGAAACTGTTATTTCAAAGATCTCACTTCCTGAAGGATATCAAGGGGACAGGAATGCTTGTACTGCAATATATTTCCTGCTTACTTCAAGAAATTTCTCAGCTTTTCACAAGATCAAACAAGATGAAATCTGGCACTTTTATTCTGGATCACCTATTTCACTTCATATACTTACAAAAGAAGGTAGTTACGAAAAACATTTAATTGGTTCAGATTTTAGCCAAGGGCAGGTACCTCAGTTTGCAGTTAAAGGAGGTGATTGGTTTGCATCTGAAGTTTCAGATTCGGATAGTTATGCTTTAGCAGGCTGCACAGTATCCCCCGGTTTTGACTTTGCAGATTTTGAAATGGCAGACAGACAAGAACTGCTTCAAACATATCCTGATCATCAGCAAATTATTAACAGACTTACACGTTAAATTTTTTTTGCAATTTTTTGATTCAATACAAATACGTACATTAAATTCACTTAAAAAAGGAAAATTAATTATATCCAAGAAAACGGGGTATCTTTGCAATTCTTAAAACAATAGATGACTTTTAAAGAATTAGAGCTTATACCTTCTATTCTCAGAACTCTGAAGGAACAAGGATACGAAAAGCCAACCCCCATACAACAGCAAGCAATTCCTATTTTACTAAAGGGAAGAGACCTTTTAGGATGTGCGCAAACCGGTACAGGTAAAACAGCAGCTTTTGCTATACCCATACTTCAACATTTAAGTGCATCGCATAAAGAACCTAAAGGGAGACGAAAAATTAAAGCTTTGGTTATTACACCAACAAGAGAGTTGGCTGCGCAAATAGGAGAGAGCTTCAAAGTTTACGGAAAATACACGAATCTAAAGAATACAGTAATTTTTGGTGGCGTTAAACAAAGAGCACAAGTTGATGCCCTAAGAAGAGGTGTAGATGTTTTAGTAGCAACACCCGGGCGACTTTTAGACCTGATCAACCAGAGACATGTTAACCTGAGAGATGTTGAATATTTTGTTTTGGATGAAGCAGATCAGATGCTTGACATGGGCTTTATTCATGACATTAAAAAAGTCATCGCTTTATTGCCAAAACAAAGACAGTCATTATTTTTCTCTGCTACGATGCACGCAAAGATTGTTGCTTTATCAAAACAGATATTAGGTAACCCTGAAAGAGTTACGGTACAACCGGAACAGACAACAGCAGAAAGTGTCGAGCAAAACCTGTATTTTGTGACAAAAGGTAATAAGATCAAGTTGCTCTTGCATTTATTAAAAGAGCATAATATGAACTCTGTTTTGGTATTTTCCCGCACGAAACACGGTGCAAATAAGATTGTGAAACTATTGATGAGGGATGGTGGCTTTGATTGTGCCGCAATTCATGGTAATAAATCTCAGAAAGCACGTGAACTTGCGCTTGATAATTTTAAAAAGGGGGAAATTACCATACTAGTTGCTACGGATATCGCAGCAAGAGGAATTGATATAGATGAATTATCATTTGTCGTAAATTATGACCTTCCAAATGTTCCTGAATCTTATGTTCATAGAATTGGAAGAACAGGTAGGGCAGGTTCAAGCGGAATGGCTATATCTTTTTGTGATGGAGCAGAAAGGCCTTATCTGAAGGATATTGAAAAATTGATTGGCAAAAAAATTACTGTTATTCACGATCATCCTTTTATCAATGACAGCCTTGAAAATGAATCTTTCAGACCAGAGCGTAAACACGGTCATAAAAGAAAGCCTAAACCCGGTTCGCATACAAAGGGGAGTGGTAAAAAAAACAATTACTGGAGAAAAAGAAAGCCCGGAGGACAAAGAAAATCTTCATAACAGTTTTTTTGTAAACAAATTCTTTTGATCATGATTTAAATCATTTTATTTCCGATATATTTTCGTGTACTTTATATTAGTTTTAAAGGCCATGAAGGATGAAAAAAAGCAAACCCATATCAAGTATCATGACCACGGAGGTCATTACTTTAAGCTTAAAAGACACACTTTATTCAGCAGAAAAGAGAATGAAAAATCATCATATCAGGCACATGCCCGTTGTTGAAAATGAGAAATTAATTGGACTGATCAGTTTATCGGACCTTCAACGAGTTAGTTTTATAGATGCCTATGGTAAGGAGGGAACAGAAGATACTCCGATTTACAATATGTTAGACATCAAAGACCTGATGATCAAAAAACCATTAACAGCAAACCCTAAAACCACCATTCTCGAGGTTTCTAAATTATTAGCCAGTAAAGAATTTCATTCTTTACCTGTTGTAGAGCAAGACAAACTGGTAGGTATCATTACCACTACGGATCTCCTACATTATTTTATTGAATTATGTTGATCCCACATGGCGGCAACTTTGTGGACAATGGTCTCTGCCAGTTTAATTTTTGACTCAACCGTCCAGCCGCCAACATGAGGACTTAAAAGTACCTTATCTGAATTGATTAAATATTGAAAATCTTCAGGTAAGGTATTTTCCTTTGAAAAAAAGTTTTCAAAGGAATTCTTTTCATACTCGAGCACATCCAGACAGGCGCCAAGTACTTTGCCTGATTCCAAAGCATTGACAAGATCTTTGGTGACTACCGCAGAACCTCTGGCTGTATTGATTAAATATATGGGATGGCTAAATTGTTTTAAAAATTGGGTATTGACCATCTGCTTTGTAAGTTCAGTTTGTGGCGTATGCAAGCTAAGAACTTCTGTTTTTTCAAATAATTCCTGCAGACTTACCTGACGTGCATTTTGATCACCAACATTGGGCTTTATGTCATAGCAAATTACTTCACTGTCAAAACCTTGTAATTTTTTAGCAAAGGCTTTTCCCATATTGCCATAACCAATTAGACCAATCGTTTTGCCTTCTAGTTCTATGCCACGATTGTCTTCTCTCAGCCAGATACCCTGCCTGATCTCGCTATCAGCTTTTTTGAATTTATTAAAAAGTGCCAAAATCATTCCTAAGGCATGTTCTCCAACAGCATTTCTGTTTCCTTCAGGGGCGGCAATAAGAACAATACCCTTTTTTTCTGCAGCCTGAATATCAATGTTTTCAACTCCTGCTCCAACCCGTCCAATAAATTTCAGATTGTCAGATTTTTCAAGAAAGTTTTTGTCAATTGTGAAGCGACTTCTTATAATCAGACCATCATACAAATGGATCTTTTTTTCAATTTCTCTTTTTGATGAAGTATAATCTTCATGGCAAGTAAATCCAAGGCTCTTGAGTCCACTTATAAGAGAGGGGTGATTCGTGTCTAGAAAAAGCACATTCATGTGTCAAATAGTTTTTTTGCAAAATTATGCGAACTGAATTAATTAAAGATCCTTATTTTTAAAAAAAAAATAACTCGATGAAACGTTTGAATTATAAATTATTTTTTGGACTATTTTTTATGATCCAGTCAACTTTGCTTGCACAGGATTATTATTTCGAAGCTTTTAAACCTTTTGATGAATCAATACCAAGTCCTGAAGAGTTTTTAGGCTATCCTATCGGAGAGTATCATACAAGGCATGATTTGGTAGTTGCTTATATGTATACCCTGGCTGAGCTTTCGGATAAGGCAACTATAAGTGTATATGGTAAAACCCATGAAAATAGAAAGCTACTTATCTTAAATATTGGAACTCCTGCTAATTTAGAGAACTTAGAAAATATCAAACGTCGACACTTAGACGTGGTAGATCCAAATACTGATGTAACTGATTTTAAAGACCTTCCCTTGTTCATGAATATGGCTTATGGTGTTCATGGAAACGAACCATCAAGTACCGAAGCTGCAATGCTAACGGCCTATACCTTGGTAGCTTCGAAAAATGAATCTGTTCAAAAATATTTAGATGAAGTGATTGTTTTTCTGGATCCAACGATTAATCCTGACGGAAGAGACAGGCACAGTAATTGGGTAAATACTTTTAAGGGTCAGCCTCTTATAGCAGATAAATATGACATTGAACATAATGAAGGTTGGCCAAGAGGAAGAACCAATCATTATTGGTTCGATCTTAACAGAGATCTCTTACTTGCAGTAAATCCTGAATCTCAGGGAAGACTGGACTGGTATCATGATTGGTATCCGAATGTGGTAACTGATTTTCATGAAATGGGAACCAATAGTACTTATTTCTTTGAACCAAAAAATCAATCAGCTTCAGTTAACCCAATTACACCGGCAGAGAACAGAGATGTGCTTAATAAGGTATTTGCAGATCAGTTTGCCGCTGATCTCGATCAGATCGGCTCATTTTACTTTACCGATGAGGTATATGATTCGACCTATCCGGGTTATGGATCAACTTATATGGACTTGCACGGTGCGCTTGCCTTATTATTTGAACAGGCCAGCTCCAGAGGTCATCTACAGGAAACACCTACAGGTGAAATTTCATTTCCATTTACCATAAGAAACCAATATGTATCAAGTATAGCGACCATAAAGGCAGCCATAAAGAATAAGGAATTGCTTTACAGTTATCAAAATGATTTTTTTAAGAATGCATTGCAAAAGGCAAACAGTTCTAATATAAAAGGCTATATTTTTGGTGATCCCCATGATAAAAATAGAAATAAGGCATTTTTAGATGTATTGCTTCAGCATCATATAGAAGCCTATCCAATCACTAAGGATTTGAAAGTTAATAATCAAAATTTTAAGGCAGGCAGCTCTTATGTTGTACCCACGAATCAGAATCAATATTATATGGTTCAGTCCTTATTTGAAACCTTTATTAAGTATAGAGATAGCGTGTTTTATGATACATCAGCTTGGTCTATGGTCAATTTCTATAATTTGAAATACGAGTCTGTGGGTAAATTACCTGCAAAAGGAGCATTGGTTACCTCAAAGAACAATGTAGTAGCTGTAACAGCGGTCTTAAAAAGCAATTATGCTTATCTGATACCCTATAATGACTATTATGCCCCTGCGCTGCTCTATTACCTTCAGAGTCATGGTCTGGTTGTAAAAGTATCGAGTAAGCCCTTTACAGTTAGAATAGACGGGAAAGATCAAAATTTTGACCGTGGTACTTTAATGGTACCTGTTGAGGATCAACCCGAACTCGATAAGGAATCAGTGTATCAGTGGGTGAAGGAAGGTAGCTCTAAATTTGACGTTCAAACCTATCCGATCGCTACAGGAATGACTGTGAAAGGGAATGGTTTAGGAAGTAGAAGCTTTCAAACCTTGATACAGCCACATGCTATGATGATAGTGGGGGGCTCAGTAAGTTCATATGAAGCAGGCGAAGTATGGCATTTGTTTGAAAACAGAATGAAGATCCCACTTGTTAAAGTTCCTGAGAGCAGATTTTCTCTAACAGACATCTACAGATATAATGTGATTATTATGGTTTCTGGTAGATATCGTTTACTTCACAAGAAGGATAAAGAGAGAATCAAACAATGGGTGGCTGATGGAAACACCTTGATCACGACTGCCAAAGCCAGTGATTGGGTAGTTAAACAAAAAATTGCAAATGAAAAATTGATTTCTCAAAAGGGCGATACATTGGCTTCTAATGATAGAAGCAATTATGAAACAGCCAGAGGTAGTATTGGAAAACAACAAATAGGAGGGGCTATTTTTGGAATAGATGTAGATATCACCCATCCGATTGCTTACGGATATTTAGATAGAGAGGTTCCTGTTTATAAGAACAACAGAGTATGGTTGTCTCCAAGCAAGAACAAGTTCTCAACCGTTGGGAAATATTTAGATCAACCACATATAGATGGTTATATCAGTAAGGAAAACTTACAGATCATGAAGGGAGCTGCATCAATTGTTGTTAGTAAAAGGGGCAAAGGAAGAATTGTTCTTTTTGCAGATAATCCAAATTTTAGAGGTGCCTGGTATGGTACAAATAAATTATTTATCAATGCAGTACATTTTGGCTCTTTAATCAATGTACCTGAGTAAAACTTGTCTGTTAAAAGGCATAAAAAAACTCCAAAGGTTAACTTTGGAGTTTTTTTAAGTTTGGTAATTATTGTTTCACTTAACTTTTTAATGCTTCGGCACCACCTACGATCTCAAGGATCTCATTGGTAATTGAAGCCTGACGAGCTTTGTTGTATACAAGTAATAATTCATCTCTAAGTTCAGTAGCATTATCAGTTGCTTTATGCATAGCTGTCATTCTTGCTCCGTGTTCTGAAGCATAAGAATCTCTAATTGCTTTGTATAATTGCATTTTTAAAGACTTAGGAATTAATCCTTTTACAATTTCCGCTTTGTTGGGTTCGAAAATATAATCAGCTCCTGTTTCATCAGTTTCTTCCGCAGCAACAATAGGTAAGTATTGTTCCTCAGTTACAATTTGAGTGGCTGCATTTTTAAACCTGTTATAAACAATATCAATCTGATCAAAATTTCCATTGGCAAACTGTTCCATAAGGTCTTCTGCAAAAGGAGCCGCATTTTCAAAAGTCAGATCATCAAAAAGATGACTTTCAAATTTATAGACGTTAAAACTTTTTGAGAGCATATCATTTCCTTTCTTACCAATTGTAAGCACAGAAACATCTTTATCTGCATATTTGCTTTTTGCAATTCGAGTTGCCTCTTTAATTACAGATGAGTTAAAACCACCGCACAAACCTCTGTTTGAAGTGATGGCAACAATCAAAACTTTTTTAATTTCTCTTTGTTGCGTATAAACGCCTCCATCATCTGCGTCAAGAGTTGCACTTAAATTTTGTAATAACTCGGTTAATTTATTAGAATAGGGACGCATTTGTACAATTGCATCCTGGGCTTTTTTCAATTTAGCAGCAGAAACCATTTTCATGGCACTGGTGATCTTCATTGTTGACCCAATGGATGAAATTCTATTACGTATTTCTTTTAAATTTGCCATTCTTTGTATGATTGTAAATTTGGAATTCAGCTATGTGAACTCAAAACTCTTAATGTTTTATTCGTACTTAGCAGAAACTTCTTTAGCCACTTTTTCTAAAGTATCGGTAACTTTATCAGTTAACTTTCCTGCTTTTAAAGTATCTAAAATATCTCTGTGTTTTGCATTCAAGAATTCAAGATATTCCTTTTCGAATTCCTTGATTTTATCAACAGGCACAGTTCTCAATAAATCTTTTGAACCGGCATAAATGATTGCAATCTGATCTTCAACAGCGAAAGGATCATTTTGAGCCTGCTTCAAGATCTCTACATTTCTTTTACCTTTTTCAATAACACTTAAAGTGGCTGCATCAAGGTCAGAGCCAAATTTAGCAAAAGCTTCTAGTTCACGATATTGAGCCTGGTCAAGTTTTAGTGTACCTGCTACTTTTTTCATTGATTTGATCTGCGCATTTCCACCAACACGAGATACTGAAATACCTACGTCAATTGCTGGTCTAACCCCTGAGTTAAATAAATCTGATGTTAAGAAAATCTGACCATCTGTAATTGAAATTACGTTGGTTGGGATATATGCTGAAACGTCACCTGCTTGTGTTTCAATAATTGGAAGAGCAGTAAGTGAACCACCACCTTTTACTTTTCCTTTTAAAGAAAGAGGCACGTCATTCATTCTTGAGGCAATTGCATCATCATTGATCACTTTTGCAGCTCTTTCAAGAAGTCTTGAGTGTAAATAGAATACATCACCAGGGTAAGCCTCACGTCCTGGAGGTCTTCTTAATAACAAAGAAACCTCACGATATGCTACCGCTTGTTTAGAAAGATCATCATAAATAATCAATGCTGGTCTACCTGTATCTCTAAAGTATTCCCCGATCGCAGCACCTGCAAATGGAGCATAAAACTGCATTGGAGCTACATCTGAAGCGTTCGCTGCAACAATTGTAGTATAAGCCATTGCGCCTTTTTCTTCAAGCATCTTGGCGATTCCAGCTACTGTTGATCCTTTTTGACCAATAGCAACATATATACAATAAACTGGCTCTCCAGCATCGTAAAATTCTTTTTGGTTGATAATTGTATCGAGTGCAACGGTAGATTTTCCAGTCTGACGGTCACCAATGATCAATTCACGTTGTCCTCTTCCCACAGGGATCATCGCATCAACAGATTTCAACCCTGTTTGTAATGGTTCCGTAACTGGTTCTCTGAAAATTACACCAGGAGCTTTTCTTTCTAATGGCATTTCAAAAGTTTCTCCTTCGATTGGTCCTTTACCATCAATTGGTTCTCCTAAAGTGTTTACAACTCTACCAAGAATTCCTTCACCAACATTGATAGAGGCAATTCTATTTGTACGTTTAACAGTTGCTCCTTCTCTAATTGCAGTAGAATCTCCTAACAATACAACTCCAACATTGTCTTCTTCCAAGTTTAGAACGATACCTTCAAGTCCGCCTTCAAAAACTACTAGTTCACCATACTGTACATTTGATAATCCGTAGATTCTGGCGATACCATCACCAATTTGCAATACAGTTCCTACTTCAGTCAGGGTAGCTTTACCTTCAAACCCTGTTAGTTGTTCTTTTAAAATTGCTGATACTTCAGCTGGTTTTATTGTTGCCATTTTTACTAGTTATTATCTTAATTAGATTTTAGATATATAATGATTGTCCTCAAATTGAGAAAGTAGAGTCTTTAATCTGGATGAAACACTTGAATCATACAGTTTATCTCCAATTCTTAGTACAAATCCTCCGATAATTGAAGGATCGACCACATTGTTCATTGTTACTTCTTTACCAACAGATTCTTCTACTCTTTTAAGAATATCTGCTTCGAGTTCTTTTGTCAAAGGAACTGCAGATGTAACTTGAGCTACTTCTACTCCTTGAAGAAAGTCGTAAATCACAACATATTCCATTGCAACCAAACTTAACAGGGAGAGTCTTTTATTTTCGATTAAAAGATTGATAAGACCCATTGAGATACCGTTGACTTTTTTATCAAAAATCTTGGTTAGTACTGCTAGTTTAGGTGCAGACTTGATCACAGGGCTTTTTAACATGATCTCCAGATCACTATTCTCTTCAATAGTAGACTGGATGAATATCATATCATCATTAACCTCCTTTGCAAAACCTTTTTCTTTTGCTAGGTTTAAAGTTGCTTTAGCGTATCTTAATGCTGCTCTTGTACCTCTCATGATATTATTTTAACCTCGCTTCGTCTAACATTTTTTCGATCATGGCGACTTGCTTGTCCTTATTAGACAACTCGTCTTTCATGATGTTTTCAGCGATTCCAATTGATAACTCGGCTACTTGATTTTTCAATTCAGTGATCGCAGCGAGTTTTTCATTTTCAATAGTCTGTTTAGCTTGCTCTATGATTTTATTGGATTGCTCTTTCGCTTCATCTTTTGCTTCAGTAATCATTTTTTCTTTGATCATTCTTGCATCCTTTAGCAAACCATCTCTTTCAGCTCTGGCTTCTTTTAAGATTTTGTCATTACTGGATTTGAGATCAACCATTTCCTGACGAGCCTTGTCTGCTTCATCTAAAGCATTTTGAATACCCTCTTCTCTACTGTTTAATGCGTCTAAAATCGGCTGCCAAGCAAATTTTTTCAGTAATAAAAGCAACAGAATAAATAGTGTCGTTTGCCAGAAAAAAAGTCCGAATGAAAAATCGTTGATTAATTTCTCCATGTGTTTATTTTGTAAATATTAATATTTTTTTTGATAACAATAGCTGCAACCAACCGTTACAGCTATTGTTAATGTTGTGATTAAACTGCAAATAAAGCAGCAAATCCAATACCTTCAATAAGCGCCGCTGCAATTATCATAGCTGTTTGAATTTTACCAGTAGCTTCAGGTTGACGAGCAATAGCGTCCATCGCTGAACCACCAATTCTACCGATACCGATACCGGCACCAATTACAACCAATCCTGCACCTACAATAGCTGGAATCTCCATAATATATATATAATTAAAAATTAAACATTCATTAATTAATGTGCCTCATCATGCTCATGTTCTTCAACTGCGAACCCAAAGTATAAGGCAGATAGCATGGTGAAGATATAAGCTTGTAATAAAGCAACTAATAATTCAATCATTGAAATGGCAAAAGAAAGTACAAATGACAAACTACTACCGATCCAATTCCTGAACACAAAAATCAAACCTACCAAACTCATCAGAACAATATGTCCTGCCATGATATTCGCATATAAACGAATCATTAGTGCGAAAGGCTTGATAAATACTCCCAATAATTCAATTGGAGCTAATATTATTTTCATTGGAACAGGAACACCCGGCATCCAAAAGATATGTTTCCAGTAATTTTTATTTCCTGAGAATTGTGTGATCAGGAAGGTGAGCAAAGCTAAAGCAAAGGTAACTGCTATATTTCCTGTTACATTTATTCCTAGAGGTGTTAAGCCAAAAAGGTTTAAGAACCAAACAAAGAAAAATACTGTAAGCAGAAAGCTCATGTATTTCTTGTAATGTTTTTCTCCGATATTAGGGATAGCAATTTCGTCTCTGATGTAAACAACAATGGGCTCAAAGAATCGTCCTGCACCTTTTGCAATAGGACCTTTCCCAAATGATTTTGCAAGACCTGTAAACAGAAGAAACATTAGTATTCCTGTTACCATGATCATCAAAACACTTTTTGTAATTGAAAAGTCTAAAGGTTTGATATTGGTGGGATGGTCATGATCATCAAGACTTAATGATCCTTCAGCATCAGTTCTGTATACTTTATTGTGGTATAATTTATAGTATTTCCCATTACTTTCTGCAACTGTTTCACCGTGATGAAATTTCGAAGATGAAAACAAATGAAAGCCTTCGTCAATCAGAATCACCGGAAGAGGAAAACCATAGTGAATGTTCTTCTCAGTGTCGCTGAAAAAGATAAAATCATAGGAATCCTGTATATGATGATCAATACTTTCCTTGATTTCTGTTTTTAAATCTCTTTCCTCTTTAGTTCCTTCATGCTCTCCATCCTGGGCATTTAGGCTCAAGCTAAAAACTAAAATTGTGAATGTAAGGAATTTTACTAAAAACTTACTTTGCATCTTTAACGAATTAAATTGGCTTAAAAAATCTGTGCAAAAGTAATATATTTATTTGGATAGATTATAAAGAAAATCTTATTTTTTTAGAAATTCAATGACGCCGAAAGTTTCGAAAATAAGACTGATCACATAAGGAATAAAAAATGCAGCAAATTCAGATGAATCAAGCCCTCCATCGAGTTTATAAAAAGGATAAAAGAATACAAAAAAGAAGAGAAATTTTATAAAACTTCCTCCCATATAAAGAAAGCCTAATTGCTCTGACATCTTATTTTTTAAAAGTAGAAGTGAGAGGTAAATCAACAGAGCCAAAGAGCAGTTTACAACATATGCTGCAATGATCCGGTTATCAAATAGTGGTAATCCCAGTTGATCAAGTACAAAAATATGAATACTAAATGCGAGAGAAAGAACAATAATAAGGCTAATTGAAAATTTTAAAAATACACGCATGGTCTATTAATTGTCCAGATTTTTTAATTGCCTCAACATACTGTAAAAAGATAAGGCAACGCCCAACAATGTCAATACGATGGTATAGATATTACTTTCAGTGTAGGTCGAATCGAGCCATTTACCCAGTCTGGATGCCAGATAAATAGTGACTCCCATTTGCAGACCGATGCCTGAAAGAACAATGTATCTGTTAAGCTGTCTTTTTGGTTTTTTCTCCGTCATTTTGCATTACTTTGACCGAACTTTTCATGGCACATGTAGCGTTAAAAACAGCACCTGGTTCAACGGATAATTTACCCATCACTACATCACCGCTGATATCGGCCGTATTCTTTAGCGAGAGAATTTGGTCAACAATGAGTTTTCCTGAAAATGAACCCTCGATGTCGGCATGAGCGCAGTCAATGGTTCCGGAAACAAATCCATCCTTACCAATAACAACTCTACCAGTCGTTTTGATCGTCCCTTCAATTTTTCCATCTACCCTAAAATCTCCATCAGACTGTATATCACCCACAAGAGATGTGTTTTTTGCGATTGTGTTACGTTCTCCAACCTGACTCGGATTTTCTTTTTTTTCGTTGAACATAATAGTATAATTTTAGTTTTGTTGTGGTTCTTCTTTTAATCCTGATAATTTTTCAAGAGCTTCTTCTGCATGATCGCTTTCTTCTGTATTGGGATAGTTTAAAATAATAGTATTTAACCTCTCCCTAAATAGTTCTTCTCCAACTGTTTTATATAGCAAAAATGCTTTTAACAATTCAAATTTTGCTTCAATTTCAAGACCTTTAAAACGTTCAAGACCTTCATTAACAGTTTTCAGGGAGTATTCGAAATCTTCTTCTTCATAGCAAATGAAGGCAGTTTTGTACAAAAACTCTGGGCTGTCATCATCATTACCTTTTTCTAAAACCGTATTCGGATTTAGTATCATTTCGGCATAACGAGAGTCTGGATAATTAGTAACGATTTTTTCCTTGTATTTATTGCTCTTTTCTTTGTTAAAAAATTCATAAGTTTTATACAAGTGATATGTAGCCGGTAAAATCAAATTTTCCTTCGGATCATTATCCAGAAACTTTTCAAAATCAACAGCTGCAATCTCGTATTCCTTAAATTGCTCCTTATAAATAAGACCAAGATTGTAGTAAGCATCATTTCGAACATAATTGATACTGTCCAAAACTTTTGAATCTTTTGGAATCTGATCTTTATAAAAGGCAGCATTAAATAGCATGCTGGTATCCAGTTCCACTTTTGTCTCATTGACCACAACATCAGAATTCAGCCCGACATTTTGTGCGATCAGCCAAAAATCTCCAGGAGCTCTATTGCCGTATTTATTCTTGAATTGCTGTTTTCCCAGCCCGACTACTTGTGGATTATAAAAATAGAAGGTTCCTCCATCAGAATAATTGTTGCTAACCGTTGCAAGATCTCCCATACCCATATTAGCGGCGCTTTGTTCCTGTAAAAGTTGTTTTGCTTCGTATTCTAGTTTTAGTTGGTCGATATACCCCTTAAAATAAACATCTTTTTCATCTTCTGACATATTGGCTAAGGTCAAAATACTATCACTTTTCCTAGCGATATTCTCATAGTAGATCACATCGTTTAGACTTTCTCTTTTTCGGATGATTCTTCTGATACGCTTTGTATTTTGATCGATAGGAATTTGCAACACACTATCGTAGTATGCCCCTGCCATTTCGAAACTGGTTTTGTCAAAATAAAACTCACCAAGACTTTCATACGAAAGACTTTTTTGATAAGGTTTTGAGGTATTGTGAATTAATGATAATTCAAATAATCCTCGTGCCTGGTCAAAACTTTCATTTTTTAAGGAAATCAATCCGGCCTGATAATACAATTCATCCAAATATTCCCTGTTGTCTCTGTTTTCGATCAGATCCTGAAGCGTATATACGATGATACTTGTACTGTCTGCTTCGGAATAATTTTTAGCCCTTTCAAGAGCTGCATGGACCTTATATTTCTGAGGAATCTTTTTCATATAACTCAAAGACTCAAAGACCATATTCGATGAATCAATCTTTTCTTGTTCTCTGTATATTTGTCCAAGGATGAAGAGGTTTCTGGGGCCTTGATTTGGGTCAGTCAAAAAATAGGTCGCTTTTTTCAAATGATCAATCACCAAATGAGTGCTGTCCAACTGTGTGTAAGCTATTGCCATTGCTGTATGAGCCTTTTCAAATTCTTCATCAGTCAGTTCAACACTGCGTAAAACAGATCTTAGCGTTTCTATGGCCAGTTTTTCATTTTGCAATCTTGTATGTGCTTTGGCTTTCCAAATTTTAGTCTCTCTGTACAAGTTGGCATTGGGGTAATTTTCAATTCCAAAGGTAAAGGCCTCTAAAGCCGGAATAAATCGTTGTAAATAATATCTTGATTTGCCTAATAAAAGGTAAGCTTCATCGATTTGATTGTTCTTTTCAAAACCATCTATGACCATTGAATGTTTTTGAATGGCTTTAACGGCTTTTTCTTCTGATTTATCGAAACCTTGTGCTTCAGCATCATTTTGAACACTTTGGCCAGGAAAAGGAATTATTTCTTCCTCTATCTTTAGCGGTTCTATTGGGAGCCTTTCCCAAAAGTTATCCTCATATGAATTATCTAGTTGTGTTTTGGCTTCTTCAAAAGCAATATTACCATTAAAAAGCACATTGTATTTTGCAGTCATTGAATGGCTCGTTCGGTTAATGAAACTGTCTTTTTTTGTAGAACAGCTCATCACGAGTAAAATCGATCCAATACAGAATATAATGCGTTTGATACCTTTTTTCAAAATCTTAGCCTAAGCTTATATTTAATGTTTTATAAACGAAAGGGGAGTGGTAAAAGTACAAATTAATGTCAAATTTTTAGGTTTTAGAAACCAATATGTATTCAGAGTATTGCGCAGCCATTTCTTGCCTTAATTTTTTTGGGACAATAAAGATGAGGATATAAAATAAGAAAAGAGACAAAACAATGAAAATGGAAGTAAATATTTCAGTAGAAATTGACCATGAAATGTCTTCAACAAAAATGAGCATTTGAGGTAAAAAATTTGAAATTAAATAGATACCTCCTAATGTTGTAATCTTATTTTCAAACATCCATTTTTTTCCAGTTTCTTTTTCTGTTTTTCTTTGTTTTAAGCGATTTAAAGTTGCGATTACAACAGGTAAAATAATAAGGATACCACTAATAAAATAAATAAAATAGAGCTTAAAAGAGATCACATGAATAAATGTGTAACAAATCAATACAAGTAAGGCAGTCAATATAATTTTAGGTAGTTTAAAGTATTCTTTAAAAATACCCAAAACCAGTTTCCAATACTTCTTACTCAATGCCTTTTGTTTTTGTGCAACAACATCACCAAATCCAAAAACACCAAATTTTTTGAAGGCTTGGTTTTTCGCTTTATCAAATGAAATAGACGGATTCTTCTCCATGATCGTCTCAATATCGTCCGCCAAATGATCTACCAGTTCAATTTGTAAATCATACCATTCAACAAAATGGGCGCGGGTAAATTTGAAAAGACTGTCAATATTTTCTTTGCTTAAGGCCATTATTCTAATCCAAAATTAGGGTTAAC
>JAAESS010000107.1 GCA_024229195.1 Flavobacteriales bacterium
ACAAGTCAATGATCCCTGCTTTCGCATAAATTTTTTTCATCCGCTGATCTCCATCGATATATCCATATCCAATTCCTGAGGTATGGGTGATCAAATGCCTAATCGTAATTTCTTTATCAGCTTTGACACTGGTAAATGAGGAATCTTTTTCTATCAATGAATCCAGCACTTTCGGATTCTTAAATTCAGGGATATATTTTGAAATTGGGTCATCAAGTCTGAATTTCCCTTCTTCCCAAAGCATCATAACAGCAGTAGAAGTTATTGCTTTTGTTTGCGATGCAATTCTGAAAATAGCATCTTTTTTTAATTCTCTTTTGGAATTCTTATCAGCCATACCAAAGGCTTTAAAATAAACAATCTTACCTTTTCTGGCGACCAATGCAACAGCCCCCGGAATTTCATTCTTTTCTATTGACTCTATGATGGCATCATCAATAAAAGACAGTCGTTCATCAGACATTCCTGCAGATGCAGCTGTTGCCTCTATTAAAGCCGGACTATTCTTGATAGATTTGGTTTGTGCTATTGCTGAAATAGTTACTGTTAAAAATAAAATTTGAATCAAGGTTTTCATAGGTGATTATTGGTTTTAAGTTTAGTTTGAACAAGATTAATTTGAAAAAAAAATCTCAAATCAATCCCCGTTACAGGTCATTCCGTTGCTCAAGATCACTTAGGTGGTGTTCGAGTGCCTCAACGGATATTTGTATCTCTCTAATCAATAATCCAAGAGATACGATCAAAAGGATCAATGCCAAGCCAAAAATCCAAACTGCAATAATGTGCTGCTCTATATAAATAAGAAACATGGTGAGTACACAAAGTAAAAGGCTGCTGATACCAAATATCTGCATTGCTCGAGTCAAATAAAGACGTTGACGTAAATTCTTTATTTGCCTTATTAAAATCTCATTTTGGCTTTTTTTATACTTGTCATGTAAGTTTCTGACCACCGCTGCATAAGCTAAAAATCGATTGGTGTAGGCCAACATGATCAATGAAATTGCCGAAAAGAGCAGTGCAGGAGTTGTAAGGGTTAGTTGTTCCATTTATCAAATATAATCCAAACCTTTTGAAATATATAATCTTCTCAAACAATAAGGTACTCTCATCGATTTAGAGGTGAGCCTCTTTTTCACATCCATTAAAATCTTTTCACATTCAAAAAGAAGATGAAAGTCAAGCGAATAAA
>JAAESS010000108.1 GCA_024229195.1 Flavobacteriales bacterium
AGGGACTCGAACCCACGACCTGCTGATTACAAATCAGCTGCTCTAGCCAGCTGAGCTACATCGGCTTTTTCACAAGAAATTATCCAAAAAAAACGAATCAAAATCCATTTGCTTTAATCGGAATCCCATATAAAAAAACAAACCGCTTTTTCTAACGGTTTGCAAATGTAAAAAGTTTTATCAGTTCTGCAAAACTTTTCGACTATATTTTTAAAATAATTTAGGCCCGTAATTTCTCTTTTCGTTTCACTAATTGTCTTTTAACAGAATCAACACTCAGACTCACTGCCTCCTCAAATGTTTTGGACTGTTTTTTTCCAACAACATCAGCTCCCGAAAGATTGATTTTCAAGTCAACTAATTTGTTTTCTTTCTCGCTCGTGCTCTGTACTTTTAGATAAATTTCTGCATCTATAATATGATCGTGAAATTTCTCAAGATTATTAACTTTCTTTTCGATGTAATTGACTAAATCTTTGCTAATATTAAAATTAACAGACTGAACAGATATTTTCATAAGTTAATAGTTTTTATTGCTCCTTGGATGAGCGCGGTTATACATTACTTTTAAATCCTTTAAATTACTGTGTGTATACACTTGAGTTGAGGCTAAACTGGAATGCCCAAGTAATTCCTTTACGGAATTCAAATCAGCTCCTTCACTCAACAGATGTGTTGCAAATGAATGTCTCACAATATGGGGGCTCTTTTTTACCTTAACAGACACCATACCAAAATAGTCATTTATAATTCTATACACCAGGGTAGGATAAATTTTACTACCCTTTTTTGTTACAAAAAACGAATCGGAATCAGTTTCGATCTCGCTCCTCAATATTTTGTATTTTTTTATAGTCAACACCACTGACTTTAATAAGGGGAGTTGCCTTTCTTTATTTCTTTTCCCCAAGACTTTCACAACACTTTGCGAAAGGTCCATTGAACCCTCTTTTAAACCGATTAATTCTGCACGTCGCATTCCGGTTGTATACAGTAATTCAATGATCAATTTATCCCTGACCATTTCAAAACCTTCAGCCTGTTGAAAAAAATTAAGTACCTCATTCATCTCCTTTTCTGAAAAAGGCACATTTACTCTTTTTTCAACTTTGAGAGACTTGTGCTTTCGCAAGGGATGCTCCTCCAGCTGTTTTGACTTGATCAGATAATTAAAATATGATCTCAAAGAACTAATTTTTCGATTGATCGACCTATTCGAAATTTTGCTTTCAACCAACTCCACAATCCAACTTCTGATGATTGAGTAATGCACTTTAGAGATTTCTGTCAACTGATAATCTTTTTTACAGAAATCTTCAAATGAACTTAAGTCATTCTTATAGGCCGCAATTGTGTATGGTGAATATTTTTTTTCGCAATCCAGATAGGTTATAAAATGAGTTATACTCAAAATCGATCTTCAGTTATCAATAATTAATTCAGTTATTTAGGCTTTACTGACCCTATGTCGCTTATTTCAAAAATACAAAAAATACCTCATATTCTTACATATTTAACAAAAAAAAAGTCCCGTTGTTACGGGACTTTTATTTATTTTGAAAAGGCCTTAACCTTTCTCTTCTGTAGTTCGGATTGCTTGAACGTATTGGGCTTTTTGAATTTGTTTACGCCTTACAACTGAAGGTTTTGTAAACTCCTTTCTTTCACGCAACGTTCTCATTGTCTTCGTTCTATCAAACTTCCTCTTAAAACGCTTTAACGCTCTGTCTATATTTTCACCATCCTTAACTGGAATAATCAACATAGTTGGGCACCTCCTTTCATCTGTACTTTACATTTAATTTTAGGGCTGCAAATATACTAATAAATAGTTTTAAAAAAATGTATTATATTTATTTTTTATTCTACTCCCCCTCATGAATCAAAAGATCAAGTACTTTTTCGTCGTATTTACTGCCTTACTTTTTATAATCGTTGGTTTTTATTTGTGGGCTTCGTCTCCCAACCTGAGTCCATCCCAATACAATGATTCCGGTCAGTCCAACCATTCAAATAACAGCGCAAATGATTCTGTTTACAGCGTTATTACTTATAATATTGGGTATTTAAGTGGCATGACAAATAACCTCCCGATTGAAAGACCAAAATCACTATTCGATAAAAATTTGAAAAATGTGATTGATGAGCTGGGAAAAATTAATGCTGATATTTTAGCTTTTCAGGAAATTGATTATGATTCAAAAAGATCTTATCACATAAACCAGCAAAATGAAATAAGTCAGCTCGGCTATGGCTTTTTTGGACAAAACATCAATTGGGACAAGAAATATGTTCCATTTCCCTACTATCCATTTACTTTGCATTTTGGTAAAATTCTTTCCGGACAATCCATTCTGAGTAAATATCCTATTCTGGAAAATGAAAGAATCGTACTTGAAAGGAACAAAAAGAATCCCTTCTATTATGACAGCTTTTATATTGAGAGACTTGCTCAAGTTTGCAAAATCAAAATCAAGGATCAGATTTTAATTTTAATCAATGTGCATCTAGAAGCATTTGACCAAGAGACAAGGAAGAAACAGATGCGGTATGTTAAAAACCTATATCTCAAATACAACAATGATTTTCCGACAATCTTACTGGGAGATTTTAACAGTGATATTCGATATTCGGATGCTGCTATAGATCTCCTATTGAACACGAAAGATACTGGATGTGCTGCCTTTGATGCTTCTAATCCTGGAAACACATTCAGCTCAACTTCACCCAAAGTGAGACTGGATTATATTTTTTACAACAAAAATTTTATTAAGGAATTAGATGCTCAAATTCTAAAGCAGTTTAAAATTGCTTCAGATCACCTACCTTTACTATTGAAATTCAAATTTAAAGATCAACTACATGCAAACATTAGAAGACAACCAAACTCTTGACGCCAAAGAATGGGCGCTTACAATTTTCATCTCCTCTCTTCCTCTGATTGGACTTATTATGTTACTGGTGTGGGCTTTTGACAGCAACTCTAACATTCACAAAAAAAACTGGGCCAAAGGAACCTTGATACTTTGGATCATAGGCTTTGTAATTGCCTTCGCCTTTCTATTTCTATTTGGCGGGATTGCAATTATGACACAGATGTTCAATTGATCTAATCAAAAAAAGTCGAAATGTGATTGGATCATACTTCGACTTTTTTCAACTGACAGCTACAATGGATAAGGCTTATATTCAAGATTTGTCTTTTTTCCCAAATACTCTTTTGAACCAAGATTTCCTCTTTCCCTTTTTGGCCTGTTTCTTGGCTTTTTTCGACGCCTTTTCAAAGGTCATATTCTTATCTCTAAAGAGATCATCAAAGAATTTCTCTATATCAGAATCATCTATATGATCGACGCAAACCAGGGCATCTTTATAGTTTTCGGAAATGTTCAAACCTGTTAAGTATCGATTCTTTAAAGCGCTATTTTTCTGCACTTGCTGCAAGGTTTTGGCAACAAGAGGAAGCGCTAAAGCACTACCGGAGCCATCAGAGCCCTTTTTGAAATGAATAACAGGATATTTTGCTCCTACTCGAGCAGCCAGAACAAGCTCTTTATTGTAGGCTAAAAACCAGGCATCACCATAATCCTGAGATGTACCTGTCTTTCCTGCAAGTGAAGACCTCACCCCATAAACATTACTCATAGACCTACCTGTGCCTTCCGCAACCGCTTTTTCGAGCATGGCGGTCATTAGGCCACTGGTAGATTCTTTTAACACAGTCTCATTTAAAACAGCTTTTGGATGCTTATACAAACTGCGTCCCTCTGCTGTTCTTATTTCTTTGATAAAAACTGGTTGAATTCTTTTTCCAGAATTGGCAAAAGCAGCATAAGCAATCACCATTTCATATAAACTTGCAGAAGTTGTCCCTAAGGCTACGGAGGGCTTATTGTAAAGTTCTTGCGAAAAGCCTAATGCTTTCCAAGTGTCATAAAGCACATCAAAATCCTGTTGGAAAAATAAATTAACAGTTGGAATATTCATAGATCTTGATAGGGCCGCCGACATAGAATATTTTCCTCCTTCAGAATGGTCATAATTCTGAGGTTGCCAATTATCATAATCCTGCAAAACAAGCTTATCATTATCCAGATAATGACAGGGCATCGCTCCTTGCTCTAGAGCTGAAGCATACAAAATAGGTTTAAACGCAGAAGCTGTTTGACGTTGTGCAAAGACCTGATCATAAGGTTGCATTCTGAAATTAATTCCACCTACCCAGGCTTTTATAAAACCATCCTCAGGATCCATAGCGATCAGACCGGCGTGTAATAGCGTCAAATCAAGGGCTAAACTATCTTTTATAGAAATAGAATCTGAACTAAATCCATTCCATCCAAATACCTCCCTCATTTTTTTCGTGTCAGCAAGATCAGCCAATTGTAACCTATTCAATTCTTTTTTAACCAAAACATCAAGCATCGCTTTTTCTGTACCACTTTTATACTGTCTGCTCATTCGTTTCTGCATCTTTCCTAAATGCGATTTAAAGGCTCCAAGCGCATATTGTTGTAGGTCATAGTCAAGGGTTGTTTCTATCACAAGACCACTCTTTTTAAGATCATATATGGTATCCGATCTTCTGTTAAAAGCTTTTAGAATTTCAGAAGCTTCTTTTCTAATCTGGACCAAATAATAATTAGCAGGACCTTCTGATTCAAGATTAGCATAGTCAAGCTTTAAAGGAAGCCCTTGCAGCCTATCCGATTTTTCCGAAGTCAAATATCCGTATCGCTCCATTTGCTCAAGTACAACATTTCTGCGACTTAGCGCGTGATTCGGATACAATCTTGGATTGTAATAGGTATTGGCTTTCAACAAACCAATTAAGACGGCTGATTCCTCAATTTTTAATTGTTCAACGCCCTTGTTAAAAAACCTATGAGCAGCAGCCTCAATACCTAAAACATTTTCACCAAAGGGAACTGTATTTAGGTAAAGTGTAAGTATATCTTCTTTCGAGTAAATCTCTTCTAAGCGATAAGCAAGTATGATTTCCTTTGACTTATTCACGGGCATCGACATAAAGCCATATCGTTTTCTACCAAACATGTTTTTCGCCAATTGTTGGGTTATGGTGCTCCCTCCCCCTGCACTTTTCTGTTGCAATATGATGGATTTGACCAAAACCCTCAATAAACTTCGAGAATCCACTCCTTCATGCTCAAAATAGCGGGCATCTTCTGTAGCCACCAAAGCATTTATAAGATCTTCAGGCAATTGCTCAAAATCTACGTTTGTTCTGTTATCAGCGAAAAATTTACCTATGAGTTTTCCTTGATCAGAAACCACCAAAGAAGCAGTTTCATTTTTAAATTCTTTTAATTCTTTTTTTGTAAAAACATGTCCAAAGACGCCTAAATGAACAAACCCAAGAAATAGTCCAAACAATAGCAGGGCCAGTAATAATAATTTTACAAAAAACACAATCAGTTTTCTTTGCATAACTCTCCAGGCAGGTCGTTTTGAACTTTAATAATTTTTAAAAATTTGGTTGTAGTAGTTAATTTCTCATCACAACAAGCGTTGCAATATATCCGGTGAGGATATTCCATTCTTTATCGGCCAAAACAATACCATTTTCATCCAGCACTTTAAATTCGGCAGTATTTGGTCCTGAAGAACCTTGGTTTAAAGCTTCTATATCAATTCGATTGAAGCCATCTTTTAGATTCACATCTATAGAGTAATAACCTCCTCTAAGTGTAATACTCCTTCGTATTACTTGTTCATTCAAATATAACTTCACTCTATCTCCATCCACATAACTGTGATCTCTACATATGATCCTTATCGACTTAGAACTCGTTTCCAGTTTTCCAAGCTCCAGGGAGGTTTGAAATTTTTTGACACTTACGTCATTTCCATTCCAGTATTGTGATACAAGTACATCCTTCTCTCTTTGATTGAGATCACTCATACTTCTCTTTCTCTTCTCGGGAACGACACTAAGAGTTGGAAATTTATCCGCAATATCTTTCAGGTTGCCAAACAAAGTAATCGTCTCTGCCTTTATCTGCTCCTTATCCGAGTTTTGAGGAACAAATTGCTTTTCATTGCTATTGTCTGGCTGGTATTGAAACGCATCAGTTTCTTCCACATTATTGTTGTCTACCTGCGAAATTACCGCGGTAGAAAAAGATACAAACAAAAGAGTAATTAGGACTTTTTTCAAAAGCTAAAATATCGATTAACAAAAGTTTTTCGGTGGCCAAATTACAAATTAATGGCTACCTTTTTATTAAAACTTTATTAAAACTTAGTGACCTTAGTTCTTAACTATTGTCCTTTTCTGTAATTCCTTTGAATTTTTTTGATGGCATTATCAATCGATTTATCCGGTTCTATAACATTGAGCTCCCCCCAGAATTCAGGATCAGTAAAACCTGAGGTCTGGTCCGTAAGAATGACATTTCTTTTCATCCTGTCTCTGTTCTTGATCGTAATTTTTTGGTCATTATCTTTCCAATCAGTGGTTGCCATTTCAATCGCAATATGATAAATGGAGTTGAACAATTTCTTATCCCAATTGATCTTAAAACTCAACTCGATCCTGCTATAACCAAAGTGCCACTTACCATTTATCTCTTTATAATCAATAATGTATTTGGTCTCCAGAGGAATTACATCAGCATTTTGAGGTTTTTTCTTAACAAAGAATTTTTTTGCCGTATCCAGATTATTCAAATTCAAACTAAACACAGCTTTAACAAGCGCAAAACTTTCTGTATCGATATACAATTTACCCTTGTAAAATGGCTCTACAATAGAGGGTCTTTGGACAAAATCGATCACATATAAATTTCTGTTGTCAAGATTGATCATTTTGTCAAAATTAAATTTATAGATATCAAACATATCCGGTGAAAAAAACAGATCCTTATTTCTGATCATATCCATACTTAAGTTATTGTATGGGCCTCCTTGCAATTTGATCACCAGCGTATCGATCTTTCTGTAATCAGTACTTTTCCTCGACTTATCAAGCGTCACATAATCTCCCTGAGCACCTCTTTGCTGTTTATACACATCTACTACTGCTTCGGAGAGAGAGGCATAGGTTCTTCTTTTCTTGATTGATTCCCTGTAAAAAGATTTTGCAATGATCGGGTCTAAATAGGAGTTCTCTTTTTTTCGTTCGATTACTTTTCTTAGCACCGAAACAGCGTTTGCTTCAACCAGATTCACATCAGGAAGTTTTTCAAAAGATTCCTGCATACTAATTTTTAATTCATCGGCACCAAAAGAACTCAAGGGTATCGTTTTGTTCTGGAAACCCATATAGGTGATTACTACTTTTTCATTTTTCATCGATGTCGGAACCTTGATTAAGAACACGCCATCCAGGTTGGAAATAGTTGAAATATTCGAATTGCTAACAGAAATCGAAGCATATTCTAATGGCTTTTTGGTTTTACCATCAATGACTAATCCTTTATACTCTTTATAGTCCATTGATTCTTCAACCTGTGCTACTACAACAGGCTGAATTATCAAAAATATTATTATGAATAATGAGCTGTTTAACAGCGTTTTAAAGCTACGGCTTAATTTTATATTTTGTGATCTCATCATGTTTAATTTTATGGGTAATATCAACCATTGAAATTAACCAATATTGATCAATTAGAAAAGAATTTTAACTTAAATGTATACTTATCCATTTGTTGATTTTCTCAAGATGTTTGTGAAGTTAATTTATCTTATGAATGATTGGATTGAAAGCCTTTGAAGCAATTAAAACTTTGTCGCCAATTTGCAGGCCAGTAGCTTCCTGATCATTGGCAATTACCTTGACCAGATCTTTACCGATCAATACAGTGACAATAACGATGAAATCTTGTTTCACCATACTGATCACCTCACCTGTAAATTGAAATTTTGCATTGACTCTGTCATTGGTAAACATATCAGCTGGATTTCCTTGTTTGACTATTTTACCATGATCCATTTCAATCATAAAATCGGACAAGCGAATGATCTCAGACACATCGTGACTGATCAATAGCGTTGTCAATCCAAACTCTCTGTGAACTTCTAGAATATAAGACTGTAGTTTTGATCTCATTTCATTGTCCAGTGCAGAAAGAGGCTCGTCTAGCAACAACATTTTTGGTTGGCTAACAAGTGCCCTCGCCAGAGCAACTCTCTGTTTTTGACCTCCTGAAAGCGTATTTGGCTTCCTGCTTTGCAACTGCCCGAGATCAACAATATCTACCAGCTTGTCAACAATCGTTTTAGATTGTCCCTTACCGAGACCAAAACACAAATTTTCTCTTACCGTCATATTTGGAAAAAGTGCATATTCCTGAAATACAAATCCGATATTTCTCTTCTGAGGTGGCAGAAATATTTGCTTTGATGTATCTGTCCAAATATTATTACCCATTCGGATATATCCTTTCTCAGGATTCATAAGTCCGGCAAGCAACATCAGTAAAGTACTTTTACCGGCTCCTGATTTTCCGTATATGGTGATCAGTTTACCTTCTTCGATCTGCATATTCAGATCCAACTCCATTTCTCCTGTTGAAGATTTTAATTTTTTTTGAAGTGAAATCTCAATCATTGCTCATGAATTTAGTGAAATATCCCCCATTAACAAGATAGACTAAAAGAAGAATGACAAATGTAATTCCAAACAAGATCAAAGAGTAACTATTGGCAGCTGCATAATTTAAACTTTCGACTTCGTCATAGATCGCTATGGAAGCAACCTTGGTTTTTCCTGAAAGATTTCCTCCAATCATCAAAACAACACCAAACTCACCTATGGTATGGGCAAATGCCAGTATAAGACCCGTGAGAATCGATGGTTTCATATTGGGTAATAAAACCCTGATCATGGTAGTTAATTTTGATTTCCCCATAACATATGAGGCATTTTTTAGTGAGGGTGATAGATTTGCGAAACCAGCCTGAATAGGATGCACCATAAATGGCAAACTATATATCAATGACCCCAGAACCAATCCTTCAAAAGAAAAAACAAGCCGAAGCCCCAGCCATTGATCAAGCCAATCTCCAAAAGCATTAGATGGACTAAAAGCCAAAAGCATATAAAACCCAATGACCGTTGGTGGTAAAACCAAGGGCATACTGACCAGGGTTTCTGCAATTGGTTTTATCCTCGAACGTGTATACGCAAGCCAATACGACAATGGAATTGAAATGATCAACAACAAGACTGTCGTGATAAATGCCAGTTTAAAAGTGAGTAAAAGTGGGTTCCAGTCTATCATTTTGACAACATCAATTCATTGGTTTTTACCATTGCAGTTAATTCCATTCCAAGGACGATTTTCAATTGCTTTACTGCATTTGAGGTGATGATTGAAGTAATGGTTCCCATTTTGGTTTCAATGTTCACTTTGCTCAATAAAGTGTCCGAATCAATATGACTTACTTTACCTTTTATTTTGTTTCTGAGACTAATACCGCTCATATCGCCCACACCAAGTATCACCTCAGTCTCTTTAAAGATCACTTTCACCTCGTTATCTACTCGCAGATAAGGCGCAGTATCCGGAGTGTCAATTAAAATGGTCGAAAATAAAACGGATCCTACCCTGACTTTTACGATCGAAAGATCTCCATTGACCTTGATACTATCTATATGTCCTTTTAAAATGTTCATTTCAATGCTTCATATTATAGCCAAACTTATGCAAAATTTCTTTGCCTTCAGAAGAAAGCATATAATCCCGAAACTGAATCGCCCGGGTTTCAAAAGCTTTTCTGCTTTTAAGGACTACCATTCCCTGAGCCATGGGTGAATACAACTTTTTATCAATTTCAGCCCACTGACCCTGACCTTTCATTTGTTTTGACATCACTACTGATTTTGATGTAAAACCAAGATCAACAGATTTTGAGAGAATAAACTGATTGGTTTGCGCAATGCTTTCACCATAAATAAGCTTTTTATTGAGCCTCTCTTCCATTCCGGAACTTATGATCACTTCCAAGGCTGAAATGCCATAAGGAGCAGTTTTAGGATTTCCAATGGCAATATAACTGACCTTGTCAGAAAGTAGACTCTCCAATTCTGGCTTGATATCCTCATCTAAAGTCCATAAGATTAGATTTCCATAAGCATAAATATCCGGTTCGAATAAGGTAAAACTCCTGTTGTATAGTTCTTCGGGGTATTTCATATCAGCCGAAAGTAACAAGTCAAAAGGGGCACCTTCGAGTATCTGAGCTGTGAGTTTTCCACTTGAACTGACTATGATTTCACATTCTACTCCAGTTCTATTTGAAAAATCACTGACAAGCTCCGGCATAACGAATTGCAGGTTTGCTGCCACCGCGATCCTAAGTTTATTCTTGTGTTCAGAATTGCACGAAAGCAAAAGAGCAAGAAGAATGAAACAGCCAGAGAAAAGTATTTGACAATAACGATTTGTACCGAACATTGGTAGCTTTTTTAAGCCTCTTAAGGGGAATGATATTTATATACTATTCCAGCTAACAAGGCACCAACAAAAGGTGCCTTTGAATGCGTTGCACCTAATATAACAATCAGATCCTTTTTATCAAATCGTCCACCCATCCAGAGTCCGATTGACACTGCCCGGTTCAAATGACAACCTGAAATATGACCTATGGCATAAACCATCGTAAGCACCGTTAGACCAAATGCCAAAGAAACACCTACAAATCCGATTCCAAGCTCGGGAACTCCAGCGGCCAAAACTGCACTACCACAACCTCCCAGCACAAGCCAAAGTGTGCCAATAAATTCTGCTACTAATTTTTTCATTCTAATAAAGTTTAGTTAATAAAATCTCAAATATCGATGCTAACAGATCGGATAGTTTAACTTGATGTCTAATTTAAACATGTTTGTTACATGAAATTCCTTATATAATAAGTCCCTTTATGACCTTCACAATATGTAGAAAATTACATAAAACAAAGAAATCAACTCCGGCTTATTGAAAATTGCAAATACTATTCCTGTGCTAATAATGGTCAATGATGTCTTTATTAAAGTCATTAGCCGAATAATTTTGTAAACCGTCTAAATATTCTTAATCTTATACATTCACGAATTCATTTTCAAATAATGAGAATATTCATTCTTTTAATATCCCTTTGCTTTATAACTTGCAAAGATAAGCTAGCCCATAATTCACTGAGCGAGATTGACCTGAGCTGGGAGCTGAAGAGTAATTTAGAAAGAAATGGCTCGAGAGCCGTTTTCACTTTTTTCAATCGAGGTGATCAGGTTTTATCGAATGCAAATTGGACTCTATATTTCAATCAGGCCAATGTCATGCCCAGACCAAATAAAAATAATTTGGCAGAGGTCTCACATATTAATGGAGATTGGTTCAAATTAACTCCTCTTTCTCAATTTAAAATAAATCCCGGGGATTCAATTCAAATTGAATATTTCTATGAAGATGCTTTGATAAAGCTAACCGATGCGCCCATGGGTTTGTATTTTGTCTCTGGCGAGGACCTGCCTAATCAACAGATCATAGAACCTAAACAATTCAAGGTAAAGCCTTTTGCAAGAGACGAACAAATTAACAGGTCAGAAAGTGACTTTATGCCAATTCCCACGAGTACAAACCGTTACCAGGAAAATCTCAATATTACTATCTTAGAAAAAGAAAAAGTTTCTAAAATTATTCCAAGTCCTTATTCTGTTAAAGAACTTTCAGGGGAGTTGGTCTTTTCAAATTCAATTTCTATTGCCTTTGATTCAGAATTCACAAATGAAGCCAGATATCTTAAAACTGCTCTGGACACAATGTATAGAGGGAAAATTGTTTTAAATGAAAATGGCTCAGGTGAGATAACACTGAAAAAAAAATCTCTGTCTGTTAATAATATTCAAAATGAGGCATATAGGCTGAATATCAACAAGGCGGGAATTGAAATCAACGCGAATGAAGCGGCAGGAATTTTTTATGGTGTTCAAAGTTTACTAGCATTACCAAAGGTCAGTTCCTTTGAGTCAGGTCAAATTTCTATCGCGTTTCCACTATTAATGATTGAGGACGCCCCTCGATTTAGCTATCGAGGCTTCCAACTTGATGTGGGAAGAAATTTCCAGACAAAAGAGACCGTAAAAAAAGTTATAGATATTCTATCAGTGTATAAAATCAATACTTTTCTATTTTACCTTACTGAAGATGAAGGCTGGCGCTTGGAAATTGATGGCTTGCCTGAACTAACAGAAGTTGGAGCGCAAAGACAACATACAAAAGCGCAAAGTGCTGCATTGCATCCTTCCTATGGATCAGGTCCCTATGCCAATAAAGCAGGTGCCTACGGTTCTGGTTATTATACAAAGGAGGATTTTATTGAAATCCTGAAATACGCCAGGCAAAGACATGTTAGAGTTATCCCGGAAGTAAACCTTCCCGGTCATGCCCGAGCAGCCATAAAATCAATGGAAAAAAGGTATGAAAGATATATGGAACAAGGCAATAAGGAGGCTGCTGAAGAATATCGATTGATTGATCCTCAAGATAAATCTGAATACAGTTCAGCCCAAAGCTATAATGATAATATTGTCTGCGTGTGTCGTAAATCAGTCTATGCATTCTATGAAAAGGTGATTGATGAAATAATTGACATGTATGCAAGCGCCGGAGTCCCTTTAGAATATTTTCATGTTGGAGGCGATGAAGTTCCTAAAGGACCCTGGACCAAATCTCCTCTATGCGATGATCTGATTGCTGAATCTCCCGAACTGCAGAGTGCCGATCAACTACACCCTTATTTTTTTAGAAAGACTGTTGAGATGTTAAACGAAAGAAATATAAAAATTGCCGGATGGGAGGAAACTGCTCTAAAGAGTGAAAACGGTAGCATCGTAGTCAATGATGAATTTATTGATAAAAATATAATTCCTTATGTTTGGAATAACTTGTGGGGTAATCAGGATCTGGGTTATAAACTAGCCAATAGAGGTTACCCCGTTGTGCTGTGCCCTGTTACCAATTTTTATTTCGATCTTGCTTATGACAAAGATCCTGAGGAAGCTGGTTTGTACTGGGCAGGGTTCGTCAATACAAAAAACGCATATGAATATGCACCTTTTGATGTTTTTAAGACAACCAAAAGAGATAACGCTCACTACACACCTATTGATCCGCTGGTTGAATTTTCCGGCATGGAAAGACTCACTGCAAATGGTAGACAAAACATTCTAGGTCTTCAGGCCCAGTTATGGAGTGAAACAATAAAAGGTCCCAAAATGCTTGAGTACTATCTTTTACCTAAACTTTTTGGATTTGCAGAAAGCGCCTGGGCCAAAGAAAGAGATTGGGAAACAGAAGATGATCCTGTTAAAAGAAATCAAATGGTGAATGAAGGATACAATAAATTAACGAATACTATTGGTCAGAAAGAGATGCCCAGACTGGATAAATTGTTTGGAGGCTTCAACTATAGAATCCCACCTCCGGGTGCAATAATAACGAATGGGACATTGTTTGCGAATACAAGTTATCCCGGATTAATTATTCGATACACAACTGACGGCTCTGAACCTGACTTAAACTCACCTTTATACTCCTCCCCTGTTAAAGTTAATTCCAATCAGATTAATTTGCGTGCCTTTAATCGGGCAGGAAGAGGAGGAAGGATCAGTACAGTTGAAAAAACAAACCAATTAAAACAGTAGTAAAATGAAAAAATTTGATTCCAATAAGAGACTCATTTCTTTAGACATGCTTCGAGGACTGACAATAGCACTAATGATCGTTGTAAATGACCCTGGCTCCTGGGATCATATTTACTGGCCGCTGGCCCATGCTGAATGGCACGGAATAACGATTACTGATTTTGTATATCCTTTTTTCCTGTTTATCGTTGGGGTATCTATTGTACTTTCATCACATAAGCAACTCAACGCAGGAGCTGACAAGAAGAAAATGAGAAAAAAGATCTGGATCAGATCGATAAAGATTTTTGCACTGGGTTTATTGCTAAACCTCTTTCCTGATTTCAATTTTACCGAATTAAGGATACCAGGTGTTCTTCAACGTATTGCCATTGTTTATTTGGTATGCGCTCATATATTTTTATCAGTGAGCTGGAAAAACCAGATCAAAATTGCTGCCGGTGCATTAATCGGATATTGGCTGGCCATGATGTTTATTCCTGTCCCTGGCGCAGGTGCCGGTGTTCTTGAACCCGGAAAAAACCTGGCAGCCTGGATCGACAGCATTGTCATTCCTTTAAGAATGTGGCAGGGTACATGGGATCCTGAAGGTCTGTTAAGTACAATCCCTGCTATCGTTACGGGTATGACGGGAATGTTCGCCGGCCAATTACTAAAACAGGATATGGAAATAGAAAAAAAATTGAATTACTTGTTCCTGACTGGTTTACTTTGTATTGTTGGAGGTTATGTGTGGGATCTATTTTTCCCAATCAATAAAAATCTTTGGACAAGTTCCTATGTATTATTCACTTCTGGATGGGCCTTTATGGCTCTGGCGGCATGTATTTTGCTTGTAGATGTCATGGGATATGACAAATCGGCTAAATTTGGTGTAATTTACGGAAGTAATGCCATTACGGTTTATGTATTTGCAGGAATGTTTCCATGGCTTTTAAATGATATTATGGGTGTAAGAGGATTTTTCTATAATGGTTTGGTAAATGTCGGAATGGTACCTGAACTGGCATCATTTTTATGGTCAATTGTCTATACTTTGATTTGTTTTATCCCTGCCTATGTTCTCTACAAAAAGAAAATTTTCATTAAAGTATAAGTATTGTGACAAAATCAAATGAATTTCATTCAATTGTTAATGAGATGTTATCCAAAATCATGGATACGCAGTTATCCAAAATTCAGAAACTGGGAGAGATCATTGCTGAAAGAACTTTAGACGGATCCATTCTTTTCGGCTTTGGAACTGGGCATTCGCACGTCATTGCTGAAGAATTATACATCCGTGCAGGAGGTTTGTTTACTGCCAAAGGAATCCTTGAACCTGAATTCATGCTGCACGGAACCAAATGGAAGAGTACCGCTTTGGAACGGATTGAAGGAATTTCAAAATCCATTCTTACTTTGAACGGAGTAAGATCTAAGGATGTGATCATCATTATTTCAAATTCAGGTCGGAACCCGGTTCCGATAGAGATGGCATTGGAGGCAAAAAAGATGGGTCTGTTGGTTATTTGTATTACAAATATGGCACATAGCAAATCTATTTCATCAAGACATAAAAGTGGAAAGAAACTTTTTGAAGTAGCAGATCACATCGTTGATAATTGTGGCTTCCCTGGGGACGCGGCGATGGGTATAGAAGGTGAACCTTAGAAATTTGGAGCGACTTCTACTATTACCGGGGCTTATATTATTCAGTTATTAGTCAGCGAAATAATAATCAATATAAAAGATTCAGGTAACTTGCCTCCGGTTCTTTTAAGTTCTAATCTGGATGGAAGTGATGCTTATAACGAAGAACTCTTAAAATCATATTTTGACAGGTTTCCAGAACTTGAATGGCTGCTTAAATAAGCTACTGAAAATCAATAATATTAACTATGATAATCTTGTCATCTTCATAAATTTTGCTTAACTTAAAGAGTTGATTAAAATCATTTTGTTTCACCTAAAACAAGCAGTTATGAATCCAATCACTGTCTTACTAGTATTTTTTGTAATTTTTATTTTGGCCGGCATTCGAATCGTGTATGAATACAAACGAGCTGTTAAATTTAGATTTGGAAAATATATCTCCCTTTTACAACCTGGTATAAGATGGATCATCCCTCTTGTTGATAGAATTCAATTGGTGGATATAAGGGTGATCACCATCAATATCCAAAAACAAGAAGTCATGACCCAGGACAATGTTCCCTGTCATATCAATGGTGTACTTTTCTTTAGGATCGAAGATGCCACCAAAGCCATTCTTGAGGTAGAAGACTATGTATTTGCCATTTCTCAAATGGCCACGGCCACGCTAAGAGATGTATGTGGAAAAGTAGAACTGGACACTATTCTTTCCAAGAGAGAAGAGATCGGTCGAAATATTAAAGAAATCGTTGAGCTGGAAACTAAAGTCTGGGGAATCTCAATTCAGGATGTCAAGATCAAAGACATTGAATTGCCAGAAAACATGAAAAGATCCATGGCAAATCAGGCAGAGGCAGAACGATCCAGGAGAGCCAGAATTATTCTTGCAGAGGCAGAAAAACAGGCAGCTGGCAAATTGTTAGAAGCAGGAAAAATTATTGATGAATCTCCATCAGCGATCAAGTTGAGGTTGTATCAAACCTTGTCAAATATTGCCAGCGAAAAGAATTCAACCATTGTTTTCCCATTCCCTGAAGAAGTTTTACCTCAAAGAAAAAAATCTGAATAGAACAGATTCTTAGAGTAAAATATTCTAAAACCCATCATGATATTTCTGTGCCGTGGGAATCCTTTTTTTGTATCTTGAGCTCATATATTCTTGATCATGATTCAAACCTATAAAAGAAAACCAGACATTGCCGATCATTACCATACGATTTTGATTGGTTCCGGTATGGGAAGTTTATCCGCAGCAGCTATACTTTCGAAAGAAGGTCATAAGGTTCTTGTCCTTGAAAGACATTATACAGCCGGAGGCTACACGCATGTTTTTAAACGAAAAGGATTCGAATGGGATGTAGGAATCCATTACATTGGAGATATGCAGCGACCCAAAAGCGCCATGAAAAAATTATTTGATTATGTCACAGATGGCGAACTCAAATGGGCCGATATGGGTGAGGTTTATGACAGGATCATCATCGGAGATAAATCTTATGATCTGGTCAAAGGGCTGAATAATTTCAAAGAGAAACTTATAAGTTACTTTCCTGAAGAGAGAGAAGCCATTGTGAAATATATAGACCTGGTATTTGCCGCCAACAGGACGGCAGGCAAGTTCTATATAAACAAAGCACTCCCTAAATGGCTTGGTGGACTATCCTATAACTGGATGACAAAACCATTTTTTAAGTATTCGGATAAAACAACCTATGAAGTCATCAGCTCCTTAACTCAAAATGAGGAATTGATAAAAGTTCTTACAGGACAGTACGGAGATTACGGACTTCCACCAAAGGAAAGTAGTTTTTTTATGCATACCACCGTTGCAAAACATTATTTTGGAGGCGGCAGCTTTCCAATTGGTGGCTCGTCTCAAATCGTAAAAACCATAGATCCAGTGATTGAAAAATCAGGTGGAACAATAGTGATTAATGCAGAAGTAGAGGAAGTTCATGTGGTCAATAACAAGGCTTGCGGTGTTAGAATGGCAGATGGTCGGATTATTAATTCAGATCATGTAATTAGCGGAGCAGGATTGATCACCACTTATGAAAAATTGCTTTCCAAAGATATTGTCAATAAATACAGATTAAGAGATCAACTAAATAAAGTTAAACCTTCTGCGGCTCACGCTTGCCTGTATATTGGTCTCGAAGGAGGGCCGGATGAACTTGAGCTTCCTAAAACAAACTTATGGATTTATCCAAAAGATACGGATCATGATACTTCAGTAAAAAATTATCTGGAGGATATTGATGCTGAATTTCCTGTAGTATATGTTTCTTTTCCTGCCGCAAAAGACCCCGACTGGCCCAATAGGTACCCGGGTAAAAGTACCATAGATATTATCACTATTCTACCTTATGATATTTTTGAATCTTGGAATGGATCTAAGTGGATGAAAAGAGGTGAATCGTATGAAGATCTCAAGGAAAAGATTTCTCAAAGACTACTTGAAAAACTATATGAACAGCTTCCTCAAGTTAAAGGAAAAATAGTTCATTATGAATTGAGCAGCCCCTTGACAACAAAACATTTTATGAATTACAGTAAGGGAGAAATTTATGGTTTGGATCATAATCCTGAAAGATTCAGACAAAAATTTCTGGTCCCTAGAACTCCCATAAAGAATTTTTATCTAACCGGTCAAGACATTGTCACCGCCGGAGTTGGTGGCGCCTTATTTGCAGGATTATTGACAAGCTCAGCGCTTACAGGAAAGAACTTTATGAAAAAAATTGTGGGCTCCTAAACCCCTCGCAAGTGAGGGGTTTAGCCCCGAAGCGTCGAGAAATATTACTTGACCCGACTTTCAAGGTCTTTTCTTGGAATTTGAAGTAATCTTTCTACGGCTTTTCCATCTCTAAAAGACTGCACTCTTAGGCTAAAATCACCTGCAGGAAGTTCAAAAGGCTCCTCATATTTTTTGCCAAATGTCACAGGATATGTATTGTCAATGGTATAATACATTTCGATGTCCGAGAATGGATTCTTCAATTTGCACATCAATTTCCTACCCTCCTGATAAACCTTCACTTCAGGCTCATAGATCGTTTTTGCTATATTGATCCCTTTTTGATCAAATCTTATAAAATGGGATTCAGTTCTCGATAGAAAATCTTCCCAATTCTTGTTTTCCTTAGTACTCCACAGAGATTCTGATATGGCCATTGCTCTTGGATAGGTCATATAAAATGCAAAAGGTAGATTCGGAACCACTTCCGTCCAAAGATTCCCTTGTCCACCAAGAATCAGATCCGGATCAAGTATTAACTCAGGTACAGGATCAAAGCTATATGATTTTTCAAGAGAAAGATCTGCGTAGATTTTATTCTCAACACTGGAATCTCCTTGTGTATAATCCAAATAAGCAAAAGTTGTAGGTGTCATCACTACTTTATGACCGAGTCCTGCAGCTTCAATGCCACCTTTCATACCTCTCCAACTCATTACGGCCGCGCCTTCAGCGAGTCCTCCTTCAAGAATCTCGTCCCATCCGATCATTTTCTTTCCCTTGCTACTAATGATCTTTTCAATACGTTTTACAAAATAGCTTTGTAATTCCTCACCATTCTTGATGCCATTTTTTGCCATAAACTCCTGAACCTTAGCGTCCTCTTCCCAGTAACCATGATAACATTCATCACCACCCATATGTATATATTCTCCTGGAAACAGTGCAGCTACTTCATCAAAGATCATATCTAAAAAGGCATAAACTGCCGGATCTGCAGGGTTCAATGTATTTTCAATATTCATTTTAAATTTTCCACCGGCAAACCAGTCTGCAAACTTTGCTCCCGGGTTCACATGCTTAAATTCCTTTTTAGTAGAATATTGGGGATAAGCGGCTAACAGCGCCATGCTATGACCCGGTACGTCAATTTCAGGAACTATGGTGATATTTCTTGCTGCTGCATATGCAATAACATCTTTGATTTCTTCCTGGGTATAAAAACCTCCATAGGTTGTTTTCTCACTTTTTTTAGGAGCGGCTCTATCTGATCCAAAACGACCATGTCTTTCTACTCTCCAGGCGCCTACTTCAGTCAATTTTGGGAATGTTTTGATTTCTATACGCCACCCTTCATCATCGGTAAGGTGCCAGTGAAAGACATTAAATTTGAATTCTGCCATTTGATCAAGGTAAGCTTTTACTTCTTCAACTGTAAAGAAATGACGACTTACATCAAGCATCAGGCCTCGCCACCCAAATCTGGGTGCATCTTCAATTTTGCAAGTTTGGATTTTTATTGGAAGGGGATCTCCATCCTCTGACATTCTTATTTTAATGGGTAAAAGTTGCTTTATGGTCTGAAGCCCATTAAAAGTTCCCGCCTGGGTATTGGCCATTAGTGTCATTCCTCTTTCATCTACCACGATTGTATAACCCTCCGAACCAAGCGTATCTATAACTGACTCATGAAGTCCAATTTTTAAACTTTTAGTGACTGGGTTCTCATTTTCAACTACTGTCATTTTAATACCCGTATCTTTCATTTGAGTACCAAATAGTGCAACCTGTTCTCTTATCTTGTCGTTATCTGACATTAAAATGATGTCTAAACTACCTTCTATGACCAGTTCACCTTGCTTGACTTCATATGATCTTGGAGCTGGAATTATTTGATTTTGCGCACTTACCATTACGCTCATAAAGAGCAGCATGATCAAAATAGTTTTTGATAGTTTTTTCATTACCAGTATTTAAAATTAAATTTAT
>JAAESS010000109.1 GCA_024229195.1 Flavobacteriales bacterium
AGGGAAGCATAAAACTGATGTGTTTTACCACCACCTCTGGCAGGAGGGCCACCACGACCATCAAAAAAGATCACTTTGATATTGAACTTTCTTGATATTTTTGTCAGCTCTTCCTTTGCATTAAATATGGACCAGTTGGCCATTAGATACTCTCCATCTTTGGTTCCGTCTGAAAACCCAAGCATGATGGTTTGTTTATTATTTCTGCTTTTTACATGTGCCCTGTATTCCTTGTTACTGTATAATTGATCCATGATCCCTGCTGAATTCACCAAGTCATCTACAGTTTCAAACAGAGGAACAATGTCAACACTTAATTCTTTCTTAAAGGCAGTCATTTTCAACATGGCAAAGACCTGCATGACATTGAGGGCGCTTTGGTTATTGCTGATGATATACCTGTTGGCACCTTTTTCTCCGTTATTTTGTTGAATCTTCTTAATGGCTTCAATAGATCCAATTGTCTTAAAGACCAATTCGTCCTCAAATTGATCGGCACTAATATCTTCATCGAGAGTCGCCAAAATATCTATTTGCTCCGCCTCATCAAGTTCATTATAATTTTCTGGAAGTGAAGAGGATCCGGAAGCAATTAGCTGCTCCGTGATATTTGTAAAGACCTCGTTATGTATACGGCTGTCTTGTCTGATGTCAAGGGTTGCAAAATAAAATCCAAAAATCTTTACTTTGTGTATAAAGTCTTTTAATTCGTTCAGGTAAAGCGATTGGTAATCGTTAATAAGCAAGTCTTTAATTTCGAGTAGTTTATTCAAAAACTCCTCATGGGTCAAAATGATTTTTTCAGGCTCAATAAAACTCCTGTAGAGTTTGTTCTCAACCTCAATAACAATCGCTGCAACTTTTTTAAACGTAAGTTTTCGTCTCAGTTTTCTAATATCTCTGTAATAACTCCTCAACACTGACTGTCTCAGTTTCTGAGCTACTCGCTCAGTGATTTCAGTTGTTACAAATGGATTTCCATCCCGATCTCCTCCGGGCCAGAACCCAAGACTCACAAACTCATTTTCGATATGCTTTTCTTCGTATATATTACTTTCAATATAGTTGTATATAGAACCAACCGCATGGTAAAATATATTTTCCAGGTACCATATTAGATTGACGGCTTCATCCAAAGGAGTAGGTTTCTCTATTTTGAGAAAAGGTGTTACTCCAAGTTGGGCCAATAGTTTTTTAATATTGACTAGGTCATTTTGTTCGATTGCTGTTGTAAGATCTGTAATGATTCCAAGAACAGCCCCAGGATAAAATTGAGTTGGATGTGCGGTAAGTACGATCCTTACTTTAAAGGCCTCCAGATATTGTTGTAATGCTTCCTTTTTATTTTGAGAGAAGGCCTCTTCTTTTGTGTTTCTTAAAGTACCTTTCCCATCCAGATTATGGATTACGGGAAAAGCCGCGTCTTCAACCGCATCGAACAACACTACCTGTCTTTCAATGTATTGAATGAATTTAAATAAGAGGTCAATTTTCTCACGATCATCAGCGTTGTCTTGATATTTTTTGAAAAATGCATCTATAATTTCAACAGGAGTCAGTCCTTTGGCAAATCCTTTTTCACAGGCACTTTTTAACAAAGGCATCAGCACACCGGTATTTTTAATATTATCAAATGGCAGTGTGATAAAAATACTGTTATAGATCTGGTATTTGGTCAGAATATTCTGATCGAAGCGTTGAGTTTTGGGTTGTATATTCATTTAATTTTGCAATAAGTCTTGCAAATTTAATAAGAATCGTATGATAATACTATTTTAATCTCAGAATTACAGACTTGGTAATTTGTAATTTGATAATTTCATGAAACATGAATTTTATGCAAAAAAACTGCATATTTGTCAGCTTTCTATAGCGAAATAGAAAACCGCCTCGTGAGGCGGTTCTTGTTTTAATCTGTTTTTATTGTTTATTTCTAAATACAAGCTGGTCATCAAATGCGTCGAGTAATATATGACTCTGCGCTGAAATCTTGCCGGCTAAAATTTCTTTTGAAAGCGTATTGAGTACTTCTTTTTGAATTACTCTTTTGATCGGCCTGGCTCCGAATTGTGGGTTAAAACCCTTTTTCGATAAACTTTCAATAGCATCTCTTGTAGCCTCTAAAATGATGTTTTTTTCTTTTAGCATTTTAGAAAGCGCATTGACTTGCAGCTCAACAATTTGAGTTACTTCTTCCTGATTCAAGGGCGTAAACATGATGATCTCATCTATTCGATTGATAAATTCAGGTCTGATGGTTTTTTTCAATAAGCCTAATACATCAAGTTTCGTTGTTTCGATGACAGCATCTCGAGCCTCCATATCCATATTTTCAAAATTTTCCTGAATGATATGGGCACCCATATTTGAAGTCATAATGATAATCGTATTCTTGAAATCAGCTACTCTTCCTTTGTTATCCGTTAACCTTCCCTCATCGAGAACTTGTAGCAAAATATTAAATGTATCCGGATGGGCCTTTTCAATTTCATCCAACAGGATCACAGAATAGGGTTTTCTCCTGACAGCTTCTGTAAGTTGTCCTCCTTCATCATATCCAACATATCCTGGAGGCGCTCCGATCAACCTACTTACAGCGTGTCTTTCCTGATATTCACTCATGTCAATCCTTGTCATTGCAGACTCGTCATCAAATAAATAGTCAGCCAGCGCCTTGGCTAATTCTGTTTTTCCAACTCCGGTGGTTCCTAAAAACAAGAAAGAACCAATTGGCTTTTTACTGTCTTGTAGTCCTGCCCTTGATCGTCTCACAGCGTCCGAAACAGCTTCAATGGCCTCATTTTGTCCGATTACACGAAGGTGAAGTTCATCTTCAAGTTTGAGCAGTTTTTCACGGTCACTTTGTATCATCTTCTGAACCGGAATACCGGTCCATTTGGCAACAACTTCTGCAATATCTTCACTGGTCACTTCTTCCTTGATCAATGAGTTTTCTTGGTTTGATTCTACTTCCTTTTGAAATTCAGCAAGTTTTTCCTCTTCCAATTTGATCTTACCATAACGTATTTCTGCCACAAGGCCGTAGTTTCCGTCTCGTTCTGCTCTTTCAGCTTCGAGTTTATATTTTTCTATATTCTCTTTTGTGGATTGAACTTTGTCAACAATTTCTTTTTCGCTCGTCCATTTGGCATTGATCTCGTTTCTTTTTTCTTTGAAATTAGCCAATTCCTCCTGAAGAGATTTAAGCTTCTTTGTATCATTTTCTCTTTTGATCGCTTCAATCTCAATTTCAAGCTGCATTACTTTTCGATCTAGTACATCCAGCTCTTCTGGTTTTGAATTGATCTCCATTCGCAATTTAGCAGCTGCCTCATCCATTAAATCGATTGCCTTATCGGGTAGGAATCTGTCACTGATATAGCGTTGTGATAATTCGACAGCAGCTATAATGGCGCTATCTTTTATTTCTACCTTGTGGTGGGTCTCATATTTGTCTTTGATTCCACGAAGAATAGAAATAGCACTTTCTGTATCAGGTTCATTTACATTCACTTTCTGGAATCGTCTTTCCAGCGCCTTATCTTTTTCGAAATATTTTTGATATTCATTTAATGTGGTGGCTCCGATGGCTCTTAGCTCACCTCTTGCAAGAGCTGGTTTCAGTATATTTGCTGCATCCATAGCACCTTCGCCGCCTCCTGCGCCAACAAGGGTGTGGATCTCATCAATAAAAAGTACAATCTCTCCGTCTGAAGAAGTTACCTCTTTGATGACTGACTTCAGTCTTTCCTCAAACTCACCTTTATATTTTGCCCCGGCAATAAGTGCTCCCATGTCAAGGGAATAAATCACCTTGTTTTGTAAGTTTTCAGGAACATCTCCTTTTACGATTCGATGCGCTAACCCTTCTGCTATGGCAGTCTTTCCAGTTCCCGGTTCACCAATTAGAATTGGGTTGTTTTTTGTTCTTCTCGACAGGATCTGCAGGATCCGTCTGATCTCTTCATCTCGCCCAATGACCGGATCCAGTTTTCCGTCATTTGCAAGCTGATTGAGATTTTTGGCATATTTACTTAAAGAGTTATAGGTGTCTTCAGCACTTTGTGAAGTCACTTTGTTTCCTTTTCGAAGTTCTTCAATGGTACTGTTCAGATCTTTTTCGTTGATACCATTGTCTTTTAATAATTGAGTTGTATCACCTTTTGAATTTAATACAGCAAGTATTAAATGTTCAAGAGACACATATTCGTCTTTCATTTTTTTGGCAATGTTGCCGGCATCGATAAGCATTTTGTTGGATGTTTTGGAGAGCATAAGATCTCCGCCTTCCACCTTCGGGTAACTTTGTATGATATTATCCAGAGTTCTATTGAAAAGTTCAACATTTACACCTAATTTTTTGAGTATAAATGGAGTTACATTTTCATCAACTTCTAAGATACCTTTGAGTATATGTGCATTTTCAATTTGCTGATGCCCAAAGCCCTGTGCAATTTGCTGAGCCCTTTGCACGGCTTCTTGTGATTTTATAGTGAAATTATTGAAATTCATTTGTTTTTAATTTTCGTTCAATCACTTTAGGGCAAAACATGTTCCACTCATGAATTACGCTTAAAGCTGTGTCAAAATGACCGAAATTTAGCTTATTAGCTGACTTTTTGACTTGTTTCATGTCAATTGGTTCATTGATTTAAAAAAATAAACAAAATAGTACTCAGGACATTTAATTGGTCAGAAAAGCCAATATGTTTCCCATAAAAAAAGCCTCTGCGTTTGCAGAGGCTCTTCAATATTTTTAAATATTTCTAAAGTTCCAATGTGTTTAAAACTTCTTTAAGATTTGGGTCAGATGGGCGAGGGGCATTTGAATTTACAATATTTCCTTCCTGATCAATTAGAATGAATCTCGGAATCCCTTCAATATTATAAGCTGTTACGAAATCAGAACTCCAATCATGATCTGCTAAGACCTGGATACCTCTTAAGTCTTCATCTTCAATCATTTTTAGCCACTTGTCTTTGTTCTCCATTTTATCAATAGACAAGCTTACAAAAGCGATATTTTTACCTTTGTACTCTTCATCCATTTCTTTTAGATAAGGAATTTCTCTTTTGCAAGGACCACACCAGGTCGCCCAAACATCGATATAGACATATTTACCCTTCAAATCTTCTAATGAAACATTTTTTCCATTTTGATCAGGATAACTAAAACCTGGAGAAGGATCCCCTTTTCTTAAGCCAATTAATTTTTGATGCTCTTTTTCATAGTTATCCTGAAAGAATATGATCATTTTGTTATTGGCATCTTTCTCCATTTTAACTACAGCTGAGTCAAGACCTTTGGCGTTCTTCAGCATGTCATCCATTCTTTGCTTTAAATCTGTAATTTTAGCATCAAAAGGTGCCTTTTCCATTTCAAAGAAAGCTGAATAATTACTGATGTTTTCGTCTTCAATAAACTGTAATTTCGTGGTCAGATATTTATTGGTTTCAGATCCGTTTCCTCCGAATTCAATAGATTCAGGGAAATTATTCATATCGAAGTTTACCGTCATATCATAACCGTTCTTCAGGTAGAGAAATGATTGAGATTTACCTGTATTGATTCCGTGAAAGCCATCAGTTACCTTTAGCGTATCCTTAAATGAACCATCATCATTTACTTTGATATGCTTCTCAAAGTTTCTTCCCAAAATAACAATACTGTCCAACTCAGCATTTTCTATGTTGCCCTGCAATGTTACAAAGGGATTATTTGGTTCTGTATTACAAGCCATAAAAACAACCAAGGCCATTATCATAAATAACTTCTTCATTTTTTTCTTTTTTTTAAAACGGTACAAATGTATGTTTTTCCCTGTAAAATTCAATGTAACACTTGTTAAACATACATTAAAATTCTGCGTCATTATTTTATGACCTTTAAAATTTTGAATGATTAATTTTTGACCTTAAAAGCTTCAATAAATTTAAGATCTAACAAGTGAAATTATGTTTATTTCTTCAATTTTAAGAAAATTGATTCGAGATTGAATAAGGTGTGATAAATAAATTTTTTTTTGATAAATAAATTGAGTTGAGTTTAGTATTTTTGCGAACCTAAAAGCTATATAAGATGCCGACAATAAATGAATTAAAAGATTTTTCAACTCAAGTTAGAAGAGATATCGTTAGGATGGTAAACGCTGTAAATTCAGGTCATCCAGGAGGATCTTTAGGCTGTGCCGAATTCATGACAGCATTGTATCAGGAAGTAATGGACTATTCCACGGATTTTAATATGGATGGAAAAGATGAGGATCTGTTCTTTTTATCTAACGGACATATTTCTCCTGTTTTGTATAGCGTATTGGCGAGAAGCGGTTTTTTCCCTGTAAAGGAATTAGCAACATTCAGAAAGATCAATACCCGTCTTCAAGGTCATCCAACTACTCATGAAGGTTTACCCGGTGTTAGAATGTCTGCAGGCTCTTTAGGACAAGGACTCTCGGTTGCAATTGGAGCAGCCAATGCAAAAAAGCTGAACGGAGACAATAAATTGGTTTATACCTTGCACGGAGATGGCGAATTGCAGGAAGGACAAATATGGGAGGCAGCCATGTATGCTGCAGGTAAAAAAGTAGATAATTTGATTGCCACGATTGATTACAATTTGAAACAGATCGATGGAGCAACTGACGATGTCATGCCTTTAGGAAACCTAAGAGATAAGTTTGAAGCTTTTGATTGGAAAGTGCTTGAGGTGAAAAACGGTAATGATATAGAAAGCGTAATTGATGGTTTAAAACGAGCTAAACTTGAAACTGGAAAAGGTAAACCTGTTTGTATCATCATGCATACTGAGATGGGAAATGGTGTAGATTTTATGATGGGAACACATGCCTGGCACGGTAAAGCACCTAATGCAGAGCAATTAGAAAGCGCACTTGCTCAAAATGCTGAAACCTTAGGAGACTATTAAGTGTCACTGCTGTAAAAGGTAGGAAGCTTCAATTTGAATTTTACCGCAATAAGTCTTACCGCTATGACCATAAGCGTGGTCAAAATATATATTAAATCCTGATCAATTTTGAATTTATTCAAGATCAAAAAGGTCGTTGCCCCGATGATACAAGCCGTTGCGTAAATTTCTTTTTGAAATATTAATGGGATTTCATTACTCAATGTGTCTCTGATCACCCCTCCAAAAGTAGCTGTGATCACCCCCAAAGAAACACATATAACGGGCTGAAAGCCATATTTTAAACCTATTTCAGTACCAATAATTGTAAAGATACCGAGTCCTATTGTATCGAATAAAAAGAGTGATTTACTTAAATAAGCTATTTTTTTTCGAAAGGAGATCGCCAGGATAACAGAGATAAAAATAACATAGAGATAATTGAGGTTTTGCATCCAGGTGATGCGATCCGCACCAATTAACATATCCCTTAATGTTCCACCTCCAACTGCAGTCACAAAACCAATGATAAGTACGCCAAAGGTGTCCATTCTCTTTTTAATGGCAAATAATGAACCTGAAATGGCAAATGCAGCAGTACCCAAAAGATCGAGAAAGTCAAAGATACTCATGTGCTAAATTCTTATATTTATTGGGTCGCCAAGGTCTTATAATTTTTATACCTATCAAAGATTTCTTTGACATATTTATAAGGTTCATACCCTCTTACATATCCAAATTTAACTACAGGATCATTGTAAAATTTTGGTTTTGAAAGATTCAGAACATAATAATCCACTCCGTTATCCCAAACAAGAGAATCCTTACCGTTTTTCTCTGCAAGTTTTTGTGCATCCTTAACATGGCTATAACCACAGTTATAGGAGGCCATGGCAAATTTGATTCTTTGAATTGAATCCGGAACCTGATTCCAATAAGAATACATTCTTTTTAAATACTGGCTTCCCGCTTTAATATTTTGCTCAGGATCTGTTATATCTGAAACACCCAGTTCTTTCGCGGTGGATGGCATCAATTGCATCAACCCTTTTGCCCCGGCCCATGATTGATTTTTTGAATTGAACATAGACTCCTGGTAGATGAGTGATTTGACAAGAATCCAGTCCCATCCTAGATCAGCCGAATATTTTTTTACAATCTCATCGTATTTACTGAATTTACCTGTAGTAGCCGTGTAATATTCGCTATCGAGTCTTTTATTAAACTGCCTTTTATTTTCAAAATACCTCTGATAAATGACATTGTAATCCGGTTTTCTTTTTATGGCTATTAAGCCATCATTGATTAAGTTTAACAAATCCGGTGAGGTTTTTCGGACAGCCCAAGCGATTCGTTGAGATAGACTAACAGGGGTATCGGTATCTATATTTGGAAAATAACTTTTGTGAATGGATGCTTTATGATGGTCAATAATTGAATATTTAATTTTTCCATTTGAGACCATTTCAATGATCTGTTCATCAGATAGTTTACCTGGAAGAATTTCAATGTAAATGGAGTCACCCAATTCATTGGATAATTCCTTAAGTCTCTTATAGTAAGATGAATTTTTTCTCACGGAGACCGTATCATTGATAAGGTCAATTACATCTGTGGCCAATGATGCTTTGATCTTATCTTTGGTCATTTTTCTCCAGTTTTTTGGCTTTCGTTGGATCAATGATTGATGCGTAATCATATATGGTTCAGTAAAATTTACCGCCTCTTTTCGATCAGATGTAATGGTATATCCCAATGCAATGATATCTCCTTGGCCACGATTCAACATAGGAATCACAGAGTCGACATTTTTTGCAAGAACAATTTCTAAATCAACCTCTAAATGATCAGTGAGTCGTTTGAAAATTTCATATTCAAAGCCCATGATCTTACCCTTGTACAGAAAATAGCCAGTGGGAGAATAAGTCGTGATCACGCGCAACACCCCTGCGTCTAGTATATCCTGCAGGTCAATATCAACCGGGGATACATTGTCTAAAGGTGATGTATTAAAAGTTGTTTCTTTCTTATCCTTAGAGCAGGAAAATAGGACACCAAATAGTGCCACAAACAGTAGCAGTTGAAATAGATTCTTTTGAATGATGAGCTTATTAGTTTTCATATTCATTTTTCATTTCCTTCTGTCGAATATTGTTTTTACAATGACGAGGGAATTATTGCAATTCATCCAAATATAGGAAAATAATCGGAAGGTCCTTTTTGGTGATCAGATCTTGAAGACTGGAAAAAGTGCTTACTTGATATTCGAAAACATTTTTTTTCTAAGTATAAAATGCTCCCAGACGATACTAAAGCAATAGAAGTAATTGGTTTGTTTAAAAGACAGGGCGCGTCTTTTTGCTAGCATTTTTCGCAAATTGCGATAGAAGCTAAGATGAGCCTTTATGATCGACCAGGTATGCACGGGTCTCAGTTCTAACATAAATTTAATTCCAGCGACTCCATCGAGGATCAATCGAAAAAAGATCACCAAAAAAACATAACGCTTCGGTACATTTTTAGCGATCGTAAAAAGACTATTCCTGAAATTAAGATATGTTTTTTGAGGATTCGATTCCTGAAGTGTTGCTCCTCCTACATGATATACCTTTGAAGTACCCACATATTGAATGCCATGGCCTTCATTTTGAACTCTCCAACAAAGATCAATCTCTTCCTGATGGGCAAAATATTGTTCATCAAAGCCACCTAGCTGGTGATAAACTTTTGATTTGATAAAGAAACAGGCACCAGAGGCCCAGAAGATATCTGCAACATCATTGAATTGTCCTTGATCTTTTTCCAGTTCCATAAAAATTCTTCCCCTACAAAAAGGATAGCCAAAAAAATCAACAAATCCTCCGGCTGCTCCGGCATATTCAAATTTAGATTTATCCTTAAAATCTAGTAATTTGGGCTGTATGATTGCAGTTTTATTATTTTCTTCAAAGGCTGTTTTAATAGGTTTGAGCCAGTTTTCAGTGACCTCAATATCTGAATTAACCAAGGCATAAACATCAGCCTTTACATGTTTTAAAGCATCATTATATCCCTTAGCAAAGCCTCCATTCGTACTATTCTGAATAATATGAATCTGTGGATATTTTTCTTTAAGAAACGGAATTGAATCGTCAGTAGAATTATTGTCTGCTACATAAACATCAGCATCATCTAAACTATGCGCAATTACTGACGGAAGAAATTTTTCCATCAATTTTCGGCCATTCCAGTTTAAAATTATGATCGCTATTTTCAAGGTAAATAGAAAAAAATGTTTTTGGGTGTGCAAACATAAGTTTTTTCAACAATCAAAACTATAAAAGAAAACAATATTAAGTGTAATTTGGAATTTCCTTCAAAAAATGATATCGCATCGCGTCGTGGTCCATTTGACAATAATAATGTTCTAATCCATTGGTGAGAATCAGAAAATCTGCATTGAGTTCCATGTTGTATCTTGCAATTTGATCGAATGTATCTTGATTGATCTTTACCTGAGGCGCCTTGCATTCAACAATGATATGTGGAGAGCCTGTCTTGTTAAACACCAGTATATCAGTACGTTTGATCGTATTATTCACTTTGCATTGCTTTTCTACAGCAATCAATGAAAGGGGATATTTCTTCTCAACATGAAGGTAGGAAATGAAATTCTGGCGTACCCATTCTTCTTCAGTAAGTACTAGGTCTTTTTTTCTGATCTTATCGAAAATATAAAGCTTATTTTCTTTATTTTTGATCCGAAAGGAATACTTTGGAAGGTTAAGATTTGTCATCAGACAAAAGTAATAAACTTCTTATTATTTATGAATAGAATCAAACAGATCGTTGACGAGATCAGGTTAAAAAACACCAAGCCCATTTATTTTTTAATGGGGGAGGAGGCTTATTATATTGATAAGATATCAGACTTTATTGAGAATAATATTCTTTCAGAAGAGGAGAAAGGATTTAACCAGATGATTCTATATGGAAGAGATGTGACTGTCGACGATATTGTTGGTAATGCCAAGCGATTTCCAATGATGTCCGAAAAGCAAGTAGTGATTGTTAAGGAGGCACAGGATTTATCAAGAAGTATAGAGAAGTTAGCGGATTATGCTGAGAACCCACAGCCATCTACAGTTCTTGTGATTTGTTATAAGTATAAAACGATTGACAAAAGAAAAAAACTAGCCAAAACAATTGCTCAAACAGGTTGTTTATTTGAGAGTAAAAAATTATACGAGAATCAGGTAAGTGACTGGATCAATTCGTTACTGAGAGAAAAAGGTTATCAAATAGAACCGAAGGCTTCACATATGCTGGTTGAATTTCTTGGAACCAATTTGTCAAAGATTGCCAATGAGCTGGAAAAACTCATGCTGATCATAGACAATAGCTCTGTGATTACTGCTTTGCATATTGAGCAAAATATCGGTATCAGTAAGGATTTCAATAATTTTGAATTGAGAAAGGCGATTGGTGATAAAGAGCTGCTTAAAGCCAACCAGATCGTTCAATATTTTACCCAAAACCCGAAGAGTAATCCCTTGGTTATGACGATTTCTCTTTTAAATGCATTTTTCACCCAGCTCTTGTTATACCATGGTTTAAAGGATAAAGGTAAGATCAATGTAGGTAAGATGTTGAGAATAAATCCCTATTTCATTCCGGAGTACCAAAGAGCTGCAAAAAATTATCCAATGCGTAAAGTGGCTCAGGTCATTGCTCGGTTAAGAGAAGCGGATCTAAAAAGTAAAGGAGTTGGAGCAACAAATTTAGCACAAGGAGATATTCTAAAGGAATTGTTGTTTAAAATTATGCATTAAACCAGATAATTTCCTATTCTTTCTGATCCAACATTAATTGAATCAGGCAATATAATTTCTTGCACCGAATATGGCACTACCTACTCTTATCATATTACTACCATTGGCGATGGCCAGTTCATAATCTCCGCTCATACCCATAGAAAGAATAGAAAAGCCTGCACCCAAAGAATTCATTTTATCATAAAATAATTTCAGTCTTTTGAATTCATTAGATACAACACTTTCATCTGAGCTAAAACTAGCCATCCCCATCAATCCGGTGATCTTGATATTTTTGAGTTGTGTCAATTCTTCAGATCCTAGAATTTCTTCAATGTTTTCAAAACTCAAACCAAACTTTGTTTCTTCAGTCGCGATCTTGGCTTGCAGGAGACATGAAATAACACGATTGTGTTTAAGGGCTTGTTTGTTGATTTCTTTTAGAGTTTTAAAGCTGTCTATTCCGTGTATCAGATCCACAAAATGAGCCATATATTTTACTTTATTACTTTGAAGATGTCCAATCATGTGCCACTGGATATCTTTGGGGAGCGATTCATATTTACTCGCCATCTCCTGAATCTTGTTTTCACCAAAAACACGTTGACCTGCATCATAAGCTTCCTGTATATCAACAAGAGGTTTGGTCTTGGATACAGCAACTAAAGTAACCTGATTGGGTATAAGCTTTTTAAATCCTGTTAAATTTTGTTTTACAATCATTTAAGTATTTTTATATTAATCGTTACTTTAGTTCATATATGGTTAGGCCGCTTCTCAATTTTGGTTCAATATAGCTGCTTTTCGGTGGCATCGTGAGGTTGTTGTCAGCCACACTTTTTAGTTGTTTAACAGATACCGGATAGGATCCAAAACCTACCTCAAATGCACCTGAATCCACAAGGTCCTTTAGTTGCATTTCATTTCCTTTTTCTGGTAAATAATGGATATTACTGTCATTAGAAGGATCTTTTATTCCGAGAATTGGTTCAAGGATTTTCTTAAATAATATCTGCGAATCCAAATGATCGAGTTCACTTATGGGATCAAAATTCGTCTTTCTCAAATAGAGTTTGTAAAAATCACCGTCAACATACATGGAGAAGTGATGCTTTTTAGAAGGTTGGTAATAGCGTTTTCCGAGATTCTCTATCCTGAAATACTCATCTAATGCCATCAGAAACTCTTTTTTATGCAAACCATTCAAAGTTTTTATAAAACGAAAAAAAGACGTAATCCTTAAGTTTGACTCAGGGATAAAATAAGCCATAAAATGCTTACTGAGCTCTTTGGCCTTCTGATCATCTCCTGACTTAATTTTTTGGTGAAGAAAATTTGATGAAGCTGTTCTGTGATGACCATCAGCGATATAGAGAGAAGGAATTGTATCGAATGCCTCAGTTATTTGCTTGACTTCCTCTTCTTCTTCAATCAACCACATCAGATGTGTTCTGTTTTTATTGGTTGTAAATTCATATTCTGCCCTTTTAGATCGGTACTTGTCTATAAGAGAAGAAAGAAATTCATGATCAGGGTAGGTAATCAATACCGGTTCTGCGTTAAAACCTGTTATTTCAAGATAATTACCAAAAAGAGCCTCTCTTTCACTAAGGGTGTTTTCATGCTTTTTAATAACCGAATTTTGATAATCATCGATAGATGCTAATCCTATTATGCCCCAAAAAACATCTCCATTATGAGATTTTTGATGTAAATAATACCTTGGTTTATCATCACTTTTGAATATGCCATTTTCCTTAAACTCTCCGTATCTGTTATGAACCATTTTAAAGCGTTTGTTGCCATGAACGGTTTTTTGGTATTTATATCCCGGACGTAGAATATGCAAAAATGAAAAAGGATTCAGTCTCAAGATATCATTCAATTCTTTTTTTTTATAGATATCATATGAACGCGTAGTTACAAGTGCTACTTTATCTCTTGTCGGTCTTATAGCGCGAAAAGGTTTAACTGAAGCCATAATTTCCAAATTTAAAAGCAAACAGCTAGTTTGTGTCTGCGAGGTTTTGGTTAAAACAAAAATAGAGATTTATTATGGATATAATAAATCTCTATTTTTAAATTTTATGTAATAAAATTAGCTTAAAATCTCGATGATCTGAGAAGCTAATTCTTCACCAATTCTATCTTGAGCTTCTTTTGTTGCAGCTCCAATATGCGGTGTTAATGAAATGTTTTTGTTCATTAACAGCTGGATTTCAGGATTAGGCTCATTTTCAAAAACATCTAATGCAGCATTTGAAATCTTACCTTCATCAATCGCCGCAATAAGCGCAATTTCGTCAATTACCCCGCCTCGAGCAGCATTTACAATTCCAGCCCCTGCTTTCATGATTTTGAACTCCTTTTCCCCAATCACATAATCTTCCTGGGCAGGAACATGTAAAGAGATAAAATCTGCTTGCTCCAATACCGCTTCTTTGGAAATTGTATCAATCATAAAATTGACTTGCTGACCGTCGAAGAAATCCAATTGAATATTTGTAGCATCGATAAAAGGATCATAGGCAACTACTTTCATACCAACTCCTAATGCCACTTTTGCAGTAGCCTGACCTATTCTTCCAAAACCTAAAATACCTAAAGTTTTTCCTTTAAGTTCTACACCTTTAGCATAGGCCTTTTTAAGTTCCTTAAATTTTGAATCTCCTTCAAGTGGCATATTCTGATTTGAATCATGTAAAAAACGAACCATGCCAAATAAATGTGCAAAAACCAATTCTGCCACAGAATGAGAAGAAGCAGCAGGTGTATTGATCACTTTTATACCTTTATTTCTTGCATAATCAACATCTATATTATCCATACCAACACCACCACGACCAATGATCTTTAAAGAAGGACAAGAATCGATAAGTTGTTCCCTAACTGTAGTGGCACTTCGAACAAGAAGCACATCAATGTTATTTTCATTTATAAAATTCACCAATTGCTCCTGAGCAACTGTTTTTAAGATGACTTCAAAGCCAGCATTTTCTAAAGCGATAACTCCAGATGTTGCAATTCCGTCATTTGCTAATACCTTCATTTTATTCAATTTAAGTTTTTATTTATTTAAAGAGCCTTCATAATATCAACCAAAGTCTGAATGCTTTCTGTTGGCATGGCATTATAAATACTGGCCCGGTAGCCACCAACAGATCTATGACCATTGATACCGCTTATTCCGGCAGCCTTCCACATTGCATCAAACTGTTCTTTTTTAGTGTCATCAGTCAAAGTAAATGTGACATTCATAAGAGATCGATCTTCTTTGTTGGCAACACCCTCAAAAAGTGGGTTATTATCTATCTCATTATAGAGAAGATTGGCCTTGTTTTCATTTATTTTTTCAATGGCAGCGATTCCACCTTGAGATTTCAACCACTCAAGTGTAAGCATCGATACATATACCGGAAATACCGGTGGCGTATTGAACATACTATCCTTTGAAATATGAATTTGATAATCAAGCATGGATGGGATCTGGCGCCCTGTTTTACCTAGTATATCATCTTTAATAATTACCAGAGTTGTTCCGGCTGGTCCCATATTTTTTTGAGCTCCGGCATAAATCAGATCGAATTGACTAAAATCTAGTTGGCGTGAAAAAATATCTGAACTCATATCGCAAACCAATAGTTTATCAGTTTTAGGAAAATCCTTCATCTGAGTACCGAAAATAGTGTTGTTACTTGTACAATGGACATAAGTTGCATCGGCAGGCACATCTATATTTTTTGGAATATAGTTGTAATTACTCTCTTTTGAGGATGCAAGTATTTCTGTCTTACCCAATAATTTTGCCTCCTTGATGGCTTTCGCACTCCACGTACCGGTATCGATATAAGTTGCTTTCCCGTTTTCCGGTAATAAGTTATAAGGAACCATTAGAAACTCCAGACTTGCACCACCTTGCAGAAATAGGGCAGAATATCCTTTACCTTTAAGATCCAGTAATTCCAGTGCCAAATCTTTAGCATGTTCCATAACTTCAACAAAATCAGCACTTCGATGAGATATTTCTATAAGAGAAAGATCTAAATCGTTGAAGTTAATTACTGCTTCTGATGCTTTCTTTAAAACTTCTTGTGGCAGTATACATGGGCCTGCACTAAAATTATGTTTTTTCATCAATTTCAGGTTTAAATGAATCTGTTCAGTTTGATCTTACAAAATTGATAAAATTCTTCGAATTAGTGGCTAAGAAATTCTGAAAAATTAAGGTACTTTATTGAGTATAATTGAATCTCTACCCAGTAAAAATACAAGTGGTAAGATCCAATTCTGTATTTTCCTAATAAAATATACTAGTAACTTTAGAAATTCAGACTATTTCGGCTGAAAGGTCACACATGGAATGATCAGTTCTTCCAAAGAGATTCCTCCGTGCTGATAAGTGTTTTTATAGTATTTGACAAAATGGTTGTAGTTATTCGGATAAGCAAAGAAATAATCTTCTTTTGCGAAAATAAAAGAACTACTCATATTCAGCGAAGGAAGCAAAATTTCTTTTGGATCTTTAATCTCATACACTTCCTTTTCATTATAACTCAAACTTTTTCCTGTCTTGTAACGTAAATTGGAACTTATGTTTTTGTCTCCAATTACTTTTGATGGTCTGGAAGTATTGATGGTACCATGATCGGTCGTGATAATCAATTTCAAGCCCATTTTCTGAGCTTTTTGAATGATTTCAAGAAGTGGTGAATTTTTGAACCAACTGAGCGTTAGTGATCGGTAAGCTTTGTCATCACTGGCTAATTCCTTGATCATATCCATTTCTGTTCTCGAATGAGACAGCATATCTACAAAATTATAGACAATAACAGTAAGGTCATTGTTTTTTGTCTTTGCAAAATTAGCAGCTAGTTCACGACCTTTACTAACTGATGTAATTTTATAATATTCATGTTTAAGGTTGAGACCTAGTCTTTTGATCTGCTCAGTTAGGAATTCATTTTCAAACATATTTTTTCCGCCCTCATCTGTATCATTTTTCCAATAATTTGGATATTTCTTTTCCATGTCTAAGGGCATTAAACCTGAAAAAATAGCATTTCGTGCATATTGGGTGGCAGAAGGTAGAATACTGAAAAAAGATTTTTCATCAATCGCCTTGTAGTATTCACTAATGACAGGCTCTAGAACCCGCATTTGATCATATCTAAGATTGTCGACTACAACAAGCAATGTACCTGGATCTTTTTCAATTTGAGGAACAATTACATCTTTAAAAAGAGTATGAGACAAAATCGGTTTTTCTCCTCCATGGAACCAATCACTGTAATTGTTCTTTATGAATTTATAGAATTGAGAATTAGCCTCTTCTTTCTGACTCTCAAGAATTTCAGTCATACCAATGTCTGAAATAGACTCAAGCTCAATTTCCCAATGGATGAGTTTTTTATACAATTCAATCCAGTCCTGATAAGTGTTGACCATTGCCAGGTCCAGCGATATTTTCCTGAATTCCTGTTGGTAATTCGACGTCGTTTTTTCAGAAACTAATCTTGAATTGTCAAGATTTTTCTTAAGACTTAACAGAATTTGATTGGGATTTACAGGTTTGATCAAATAATCTGCGATCTTTGATCCGATCGCTTCTTCCATAATATACTCTTCTTCACTTTTAGTGATCATGATCACTGGTAAATTAGGTAGTTTTTCTTTGATTAAAGAAAGGGTTTCTAGGCCAGATAGACCTGGCATATTTTCATCTAGAAAAACAATATCGAATTGCTCCTCGCTAACACTTTCAACCGCATCGGCCCCATTCGTGCAAGGGGTAACTTCATAATTCTTTTTCTCTAAAAATAACATATGGGGTTTTAGAAGTTGGATCTCATCGTCAACCCAAAGTATTTTTCCTGAACTCATTCTAAATCTATTCTCTATGATTAATAAAATTAAACCTCTATTTTTGCTGATAATCTTGTATTGCAAGGAATACAATTAATTCTGAAAAGTACAAAAATCAAAGTTAATATTTTGAAAAAATTAAAAATTTTTAATGATCCAATTTACGGTTTTATTGCGGTAAAAAATCCTTTGATTTATAAGATTATTGAACACCCTTATTTTCAGCGGCTAAGAAGAATTTCTCAAATGGGATTGTCCTATTTGGTTTATCCGGGAGCACACCACACAAGATTTCATCATGTGTTGGGTTGCACTTTTTTGATGCAAAAAGCAGTAGAAATTTTACGAGTCAAAAATATAGACATCAGTGAGCCCGAAGAAGAAGCTTTACTTATTGCGATTCTTCTGCATGATATAGGACACGGCCCTTTTTCTCATGCGCTGGAGCACAGTTTTATAAAAGGAGTGGGTCATGAACAAGTTTCCTTAAAATTTATGGAACTGCTCAATAAAGAGTTTGATGGGGACCTGAGTCTTGCAATCCAAATATTTAAGGGAGATTACCACAGAGGGTTTATGAACCAACTGATATCCGGTCAACTTGATATGGACAGACTTGATTATCTCAAGCGAGATAGTTTTTACAGCGGGGTAGCAGAAGGGAATGTCAATGTAGAAAGATTGATCACCATGCTCAATGTAAAAGATGATCAATTGGTGGTAGAATATAAAGGGATCTACTCTGTAGAAAAATTTATCATGGCCAGGCGATTTATGTATTGGCAGGTTTACCTCCATAAAACAGGAATAGTTGCAGAAAAAGTAATGATTAAAATTTTGGAAAGAGCAAGAGCGCTTATTCAAAATGGAGAAAAATTAGAGTGTAGTAAAACCTTGACTGTTTTTTTGGGATCAGATATTAGGTATGACGATTTTGACCATTCCTTATTAGAGTCATTTAGTCGTCTTGATGATTATGATGTCATGTCTGCTTTAAAATCATGGTGTGATCATAAAGACCTAATAATGTCTTACTTATGTAGTTCTCTGATAAACCGCAGATTGCCAAAAATAGAGATGAGAAATGAGGAATTTGAAGCTGAATACATTGAAAATATTAGAGGACAGGTAAAGGAAAAAATGCAGGTGAACGAGCAAGAGCTGGACTTTTTGGTTTATCAAGGGAATGTAGAAAATAAGGCCTATGATCCTGATAAAGAGGTGATCAGTATCATGTACAAAAATGGAGAGCAAAAGGATATTATTAATGCTTCAGACAGTGAAAGTATTCAGGCTTTGTCAAAGACTGTAAGAAAGTATTACCTATGCTATCCAAAGAAATTGCTTTAATCTGTATGGATTGTTAAATTTTAGTACTTTTGCAACCATCAACACGAATATAAAACGTTACGATTGAAATTCACAGCTAAACAAATCTCGGAAATCCTTCAAGGGGAAGTTTATGGAAATCCCAATGAAGAAGTTTCCAAACTTTCAAAAATTGAAGAAGGAGAGAAGGGATCACTTACCTTTTTATCCAATCCAAAATACAATTCCTGGTTGTATACCACAGACGCTTCTGTGGTTATTGTCGATATTAAATTTATACCAGAGAAAGAAGTTTCCAGTACAATGATCAAGGTTGAGGATCCGTATATGGCCTTTACTAAATTATTGGAATATTACAATGATGTAAAGTTACACAGAGGAGGAATTGAGGAGCCAGTCTTTATTAATGGTTCGGCTTCATATGGAGATGACTTGTATTTAGGAGCATTTAGCTATTTGAGTGAAAATGTGCGTTTAGGAAATAATGTTAAAATTTATCCAAACGTTTTTATTGGAGCCAACACTGTAATAGGTGATAACACAACGATTTTTTCGGGAGCCAAAATATATGCTGACACAGAAATAGGAAAGGATTGTGTTATTCATTCAGGATGTATCATTGGCAGTGATGGTTTTGGCTTTGCACCAGACAAAACCGGTGGTTACAGTAAAATCCCACAAATCGGAAATGTGATTATTGGGGATCATGTAGATATTGGATCAGGAACAACAATAGACAGGGCCACATTAGGATCAACCGTTATCAAACATGGTGTTAAACTGGACAATCAAATACATGTGGCACATAATGTTGAAATTGGTGAAAATACTGTAATTGCTGCGCAAACCGGAATTGCAGGATCCACCAAGATAGGTAAAGAATGTAAAATAGGAGGACAGGTCGGAATTGTGGGGCATATTACTATTGGAAATAATGTGAGAATTCAGGCACAGTCTGGAATCGGAAAGTCAATACCAGATAATGAAATCGTTCAGGGTAGTCCGGCGATGCCATATAATGAGTTTAATAAATCTTACGTGCATTTTAGAAATTTACCCAAGTTTTCTTCAAGATTAGATGAGCTTGAAAAGCTAAGGGATCAAAAAAATATGGAAAAATGAGTGTAAATCAGAAAACAATTAAAAACGAAGTTTCTCTAGAAGGAATTGGCTTACACACAGGAAATAAGGTATCACTTACCTTTAAACCTGCGGAGGTTAATACTGGATTTACTTTTATTAGGACTGATCTAGAAGGGCAACCAGCCATTGAAGCACTGGCTTTATATGTGTCTGATACCCAAAGAGGTACAAATATTGAAAAAAATGGTGTGGTGATCAATACCTCAGAGCATGTTCTTGCTGCTGTTGTAGGTTTGGATATAGACAATATAATTATTGAGATAGACGCTGCCGAGCCGCCAATTATGGACGGTTCTTCTAAATATTTTGTTGAAATACTTGAAAAGGCAGAGATCGTTGAGCAAGATGCAGAGAGGGATGTTTATGAAGTAAAGGATATCATATCATTTAAAGATGAAGAAACAGGGAGTGAGATCATGATCATGCCTTCAGACAAGTACGAGATCACCACAATGGTTGATTTTGGAACTAAGATCCTTGGAACTCAAAATGCAACTTTAGACAAGCTCAGTGATTTTAAAGAAGAAATTGCAGATGCACGAACATTCAGTTTTCTTCATGAAATTGAAATGTTGTTAGATAATAATTTGATCAAAGGTGGAGACCTGAACAATGCCATTGTTTACGTAGACAAACCACTTTCAGAAAAGACAATGCAGAAATTGAGTAAAGCATTCAAAAAAGATTCTGTTAAAGTAAAATCGAATGGCATACTTGACAACCTGAATCTTCATTGGGCTAATGAAGCTGCTAGACATAAATTATTGGATGTTATTGGTGATCTTGCTTTGATCGGAACAAAGATCAAGGGTAAGGTGATTGCCAATAAACCGGGTCATAAGATCAATACTCAGTTTGCTAAGAAAATGATGAAATTGATCAAGATCGAAAAGAGAAACAAAGTACCTTGTTACGATTTGAGTAAGCCTCCTTTGATGGATATTCATGCCATCATGAAACTTTTACCACACAGACCACCGTTTTTATTGATCGATAGAATTATTGAGCTATCAGATAAACATGTGGTCGGTATGAAAAATGTGACGATGAACGAGTCTTTTTTTATTGGTCATTTTCCTGGTGCACCGGTAATGCCAGGAGTATTACAGGTAGAAGCCATGGCTCAATGCGGTGGGATATTGGTATTGAGTACGGTGCCTGATCCTGAAAATTATCTGACGTATTTCATGAAAATGAATAATGTGAAATTCAAGCAGAAAGTATTACCCGGAGATACGCTCATTTTTAAAGCAGAGCTCGTGGGACCAATTCGAAGAGGAATATGCCATATGCAGTCATATGGATACGCAAATAATAAATTAGTGGTTGAGGCAGAGTTAATGGCTCAGATCGTTAAAAATCCGGAGAAATAATTAACACAAAAACTTATGAATCAACCTTTAGCTTACATTCATCCTGGTGCAAAGATCGCAACCAATGTTGTTATAGAGCCTTTCTCAACCATTCACAACGATGTTAAAATCGGATCCGGTACATGGATAGGATCAAATGTTACCATTATGGAAGGCGCAAGAATCGGTAAAAATTGCCGCATTTTTCCCGGAGCAGTAATATCAGCAATTCCACAGGATCTCAAATTTGAAGGAGAAGATTCTTTGACTGTTATTGGAGATAATGTAACCATAAGAGAGTGTGCTACGATCAATAGAGGAACAAAGGCTTATGGTAAAACCCAAATTGGTAATAATTGCCTGATCATGGCAACTGCCCATGTTGCGCATGATTGCGTGATTGGGGATAATGTTATTATTGTAAACGGTGTTACCTTGGCAGGACATGTTAAAATTGGTGAATTTGCGATCATTGGTGGTTTGGCAGGTGTACATCAATTTATTCATATTGGAAAACATGCGATGATCTCAGGAGGATCACTTGTTCGTAAAGATGTTCCACCATTTGTAAAGGCGGCAAAAGAACCCTTATCTTATGTGGGAATCAATTCAATTGGATTGAGAAGAAGAGGTTTTAGTTCAGATAAAATCAATGAGATTCAGAATATTTATCGTATTCTTTTCCAACAAAACAACAATACAACCCAGGCTTCACGAATATTGGAAGCAGAATTGGACGCAAGTCCTGAAAGAGATGAGGTACTTACCTTTATCAACAATTCACAAAGAGGTATCATGAAAGGATACACAAGTAATTATTAATAGAAAAGAAAATGGCAAGTACATCAGATATTAGAAAAGGACTGTGTATTGTATTTAACAACGATACATACAAAATTATAGAGTTTTTACATGTTAAGCCGGGTAAAGGCCCTGCTTTTGTAAGAACTAAATTAAGAAGCTTAACAACAGGTAAAGTATTAGACAATACGTTTTCAGCAGGTCATAAAATTGAGGAAGTAAGAGTTGAAACAAGAAAATATCAATATTTGTATCCGGAAGGTGATATGTATCATTTTATGAATACAGATGATTATAACCAAATTGCATTGCAAAGGACTTCTTTAGATGCTCCGGAATTTTTAAAGGAGGGTGAGGTAGTAACGATCATCATCAGAACTTCGGATGAATTACCTTTATCTGTTGAGATGCCTTCACACGTATATCTTGAAGTAGCTCATACCGAACCGGGAGTTAAAGGAAATACAGCCACAAATGCTACAAAACCTGCAACGATGGAAACCGGTGGAAAGGTTAATGTTCCTTTGTTTATCAATGAGGGTGACAAAATTAAAATTGACACGGAAAAAGGATCTTATGTAGAACGGATGAAAGCATAGTTGATATGAAGTTTTCAAGAACCTATAGTTTACGGGAAATAGCGAGTATATTGGATGTTCCTTATGTGGGTGATGACAATTTTCCTGTTGAGGGGATGAATGAAATTCATGTCGTTGAATCCGGAGATATTGTATTTGTGGACCATCCTAAATATTACAATAAAGCACTTGAATCGGCCGCAACAATTGTTCTCATTAATAAAGAGGTTGATTGCCCTGAAGGAAAGGCATTATTGATCTCAAAGGATCCGTTTACAGATTTCAATCGCTTATCAAGTCATTTTAAACCCTTCAGAGCAACTAATGTAAATATTTCGCCAACCGCTTCTGTTGGAGAAGGTAGTATTATTCAGCCTAATGTGTTTATTGGAAATCATGTTAAAATCGGAAGTAATTGTATAATTCATCCGAATGTAAGTATTTACGATCATTGTGTTATTGGAAATAATGTGATCATTCATGCCGGAACAGTTTTAGGTTCGGATGGATTTTATTTTCAGAAAAGACCTCATGGTTTTGATAAATTAAACTCTGTTGGTCGTGTAGTGATTGAAGATCATGTTGAAATAGGAGCCGGCTGTACAATTGATAAAGGGGTTACAGGAGATACGACGATTGGTTGGGGAACTAAAATTGATAATCAAGTGCAAATAGCTCACGACACAATCATTGGTAAAAAATGTCTTATTGCGTCTCAGGTAGGAATTGCCGGGTGCAATGTTATAGAAGATGAAGTGACCATTTGGGGTCAGGTTGGTATAAAAAGTGACGTAACTATTGGAAAAGGGGTTGAAATATACGCGCAATCAGGTGTTGGTATGGACCTTGAGCCAGGTAAAACCTATTTTGGTTCTCCGGCAGTTGAGGCTAGAGAAAAATTTAGAGAAATGGCCTTGGTGAGATCATTGCCAAAATTGCTGGAAAAAATTAAAAAATAAGACAATTAATCATTTCATTCATATATTTTTGTATGATAGGAGTTGGTCAACAAGATTATATAATTTCAAAATAAAAAATAAGCAAATGAGTGTTTTAGTCAATAAAGATTCAAAAATTATTGTTCAGGGATTCACTGGAAGTGAAGGGACATTTCATGCCGGTCAAATGATTGATTACGGCACCAATGTTGTTGGAGGAGTTACTCCTGGAAAAGGAGGACAGTTACATTTAGATAAACCTGTTTTTAACACGGTTGAAGATGCTGTTAAAAAAGCAGGAGCGGATACTTCAATCATTTTTGTACCACCAGCTTTTGCAGCAGATGCTATAATGGAGGCGGCTGAAGCGGGGATCAAAGTAATCATTTGCATCACTGAAGGAATTCCTACAGCTGATATGGTAAAAGTTAAATCATATATAGACAAAAAAGATTGTCGATTGATTGGACCGAATTGTCCTGGAGTAATCACACCGGGTGAGGCAAAAGTGGGTATTATGCCTGGTTTTGTTTTTAAACAAGGAAAAGTTGGGATCGTATCAAAGTCAGGTACTTTGACATATGAAGCTGCCGATCAAGTAGTAAGAAGAGGATTAGGAGTTACAACGGCTATCGGAATTGGAGGAGATCCTATTATTGGAACAACGACAAAGGAAGCAGTTCAATTATTGATGAATGATCCGGATACAGATGCTATTGTTATGATTGGAGAAATTGGAGGTCAGCTTGAAGCTGATGCTGCCAGATGGATCAAAGCTGATGGAAATAGAAAACCTGTTGTTGGTTTTATTGCCGGACAGACTGCGCCTGCAGGAAGAACCATGGGACATGCAGGAGCTATTGTTGGAGGTAAAGATGATACTGCACAGGCAAAAATGGAAATTTTGGCTGCAAATGGCATACACGTCGTGGAATCACCTGCAGAAATTGGACAAAAAGTATTGGATGTATTGAGTTAATCAGATACATCTCGTTAAAAAAAGACCTGTCAATATCTGACAGGTCTTTTTTTTGGTTCATTCTTTTTTTCAATCAATTTTTAACCAGCTTATTTTAGTGTTAAATAAACCTTAATAAAACATGTGAATTTTTTTCTAAAGGATAGGTTAATTACTTTTGACTACTAATTAAAAAATTAAACATGAAACAATTTAAGCTAATTGCATATACGCTGAGTATTATATTGTTTGTCAGTTGTAAAAACGCTGATAACCAGAACGAGTATATCGCATCTCAATTTACGGATGATAACGGGTATAACTTTGAAACGGTGTCTAATGACCCTACGGGGTTGAGATTGTATACTTTAGATAATGGATTGAAAGTATATCTCAGTCAAAATAAAGATGAACCAACTATCCAGACGTTTATACCTGTGAGAGCCGGATCAAATTATGATCCGAAGGAAAGTACCGGACTGGCGCATTATCTTGAGCACATGGTATTTAAGGGTACTGATAAAATTGCAACAATAGACTGGGAAAAAGAAGAACTCTTGATTGCTGAAATTTCTGATCTTTATGAAAAACATAAAGCGGAGCCGGACGCTGATAAAAAACAAGTTATTTACAGACAAATAGATAGTTTGTCATATGTAGCCTCCGGATATGCAGTTGCCAATGAATATGATAAAATGGTGAGCCTGCTGGGAGCTTCAGGAACTAATGCGCATACTTGGTATGAAGAAACGGTTTATAAAAATAAAATTCCTGCAAATGAATTGGATAAATGGGCATCATTAGAAAGTGAGCGATTTGGAAAATTAGTTTTGCGTTTGTTTCACACTGAATTAGAAGCGGTGTATGAAGAATTTAACAGAGGTCAGGATAATGATGCTTGGAAAGCAAATGATGAAATGATGGCGGCTTTATTTCCAACCCATCCATACGGCCAGCAATCAACCATTGGAACCAGTGAACATCTTAAGAATCCATCGATGGTCTCTATTAATAACTACTTTGATAAATACTACGTTCCTAATAATATGGCGGTGGTTTTAGTTGGAGATATTGAGTTTGATAAAACCATTCAGAAAATTGATGAAACTTTTGGAAAACTAGAGTTTAAAGAAGTAGAGCATCCTGTTCTGCCAAAAGAAGAGCCGTTAAATGGCATTAGTGTTCGAGAAGTGTTAGGACCAAAAAATGAAAATGTTTCTATTGCTTTTAGAACAGGGGGTATTGGTACTGATGATGAAAAATATATTACACTTATTGATATGATTCTTGCAAATAGCAGTGCAGGATTGATGGATTTAAATTTGAATCAAAAGCAATTGGTTCAGAATGCAACTTCATCACCATTTTTTCAAAATGATTATGGTGTGTTAACTTTCTCAGGAATTCCAAAAGCGGATCAATCTTTAGACGAAGTAAAAGATTTGATGTTAGAGCAGGCTGAGAAAATTAAAAAAGGTGAATTTGATGATTGGATGATCGATGCCGTTGTAAATGATTTAAAACTTAGTGAGACAAGACGTTATGAAAATTCTACAGCATTGGCATCAATGTACTATAACGCCTTTATACATAAGCAAAACTGGAATGATAAAGTGCAATTTTTAGACGATTTAAAGAAAATTTCTAAAGATGAATTGGTTGCTTTTGCAAATAAATTCTTTACTGATAATTATGTTGTCGTTTATAAAAGACAGGGAGTAGATAAGGATATTGCCAAAGTAGAAAATCCGGGAATTACACCAATTCAGATAAACAGAGGAGCAGAATCGGAATATTTAAAAGAATTTAATCAGATTGAATCTTCTGAATTACAGCCTTTATTTGTTGATTATAAAAAAGAAATTCAAAAAGAAAAACTGGATAGTGGTATAGAAATGTCATACATCAAAAATAAAAATAATGACTTGTTTAATTTGAACATCATTTTTGATATGGGTAAGGACAATGACAAAAAGTTAACTTTAGCTGTTGGTTATCTGGATTACCTGGGAACAGACAAATATACTGCTGAGGAGTTGAAAAAGGAATTTTATAAGCTCGGAGTGAACTACAGTGTAAATGCAGGTAGCGATCGTTCTTATATTACCATTTCGGGGTTACAAGAGAACATTGATAAAGGTTTAGAACTGTTAGAACATTTAATGAGCAATGTTACAGTAGATCAAGAAGCTTATGATAAATATGTACTCAGTATACTAAAAGGGAGAGAAGATGGAAAAACACAAAAAGGAAATATCCTGAGCAATGGTTTAATGTCATTCGCACAATATGGGGAAGACTCAAGATTGAGAAATATCTATTCTGTTGATGAATTAAAGAATATGGATCCATCAGAACTTACTGAAATTCTGAAAGATTTAGAAAACTATAAACACCGAATTTTTTATTATGGTAAAGATGTTGAAGCTGCTAAAGTTGCTTTAAATATGCATCATAATATTCCTGAGACTTTGAAGGATTATCCTGCTGCAAAGCAATACGAACAATTAGCGACTGGTAAGAATGTATATTTTGCAGATTATGATATGGTACAATCAGAAATGATTTTTATAGCCAAAGGACAACAGTTCGATCCAAAGAAAATGGCTTTGTCAAATGTGTTTAATTCATATTTTGGATCAGGATTTTCATCAATAGTAATGCAGGAAATAAGAGAATCCAAAGGATTGGCTTATGCAGTTTCTGCAGGATATTTGCCCTCAGGTAAAAAACAAGACTATGACAGAACCTATGCCTATATTGGAACACAAGCCAATAAAGTTCCGGAAGCTGTTGAAGCAATGTTAGGTTTATTAAATAATATGCCAGAATCTGAACAGCAGTTTATTACTGCCAAAGAATCTGCCCTAAAACAGATTGCAGCTCAAAGAATCACAAAGTCAAATATTTTTTGGAACTATGAGAGTTTGAAAAGAAGGGGTATAGACTATGACAATAGGGAAGAGATGTACAAAGAGATTCAGAATATGACCATAGATGATGTGAGTAACTTCTTTGACAAAAACATCAAAGGACAAGATTATTCGGTATCGGTTATCGGAAACAAAAAAGATATGGATATGAAGGCATTAGCAAAACTAGGAAAGGTAAATGAAATGGATATTGATTACTTATTTAACTATCAGGAAACTGAAGTGAAGCAGTAATTTTTTGTCCATTAACTTTAAACACCTCGTATTTGATGACGAGGTGTTTCTTTTTTTATTCGTAGTTGTTGTAAAACACAAATTATTATCTTTGATTTTCAAAATCACAAATTAAATGATGAAATTATTAGAAAATAGGACGGCATTGATTACCGGTGCCTCAAGAGGAATTGGGAGTGGAATAGCTGTTGAGTTTGCAAAACAAGGCGCCAATGTAGCATTTACTTTTAACGCCTCTGTTGAATCTGCAAAGGAACTTGAAAAAGAACTGGAAGGATATGGTATCAAAGCAAAAGGTTATCAGTCAAATGCTGCTGATTTTGATGCTGCCCAAGAACTGGTCAAGGAGGTGTTAAATGACTTTGGAAGTTTGGAAATACTGATCAATAATGCGGGTATTACAAAAGATAACCTATTGATGAGAATCTCTGAAGAGGACTTTGATAAAGTCATCGAAGTAAATTTAAAGTCTGTTTTTAACTTGACTAAAGCTGTTATTCGTCCGATGATGAAACAAAGACAAGGCTCTATCATCAATATGAGTTCTGTAGTTGGTGTTAAAGGAAATGCGGGGCAGGCCAATTATGCGGCTTCTAAGGCAGGTATTTTAGGTTTTACAAAATCTGTAGCTTTAGAACTTGGGTCACGGAATGTACGATGTAATTCAATTGCGCCAGGTTTTATTGAAACAGAAATGACAGCAAAATTAGATGAAAAAACTGTGGATGAATGGCGTAAGGCAATTCCTTTGAAAAGAGGAGGTTCACCAGAAGATGTAGCCAAAGCCTGTGTCTTTTTAGCTTCTGATATGTCTTCATATATTACAGGCCAAACCCTGAATGTTGATGGAGGTATGCTAACATAAGAAATTATAAAAATTGAATAAAGAGCAAACCTGTAAAAGGTTTGCTTTTTAGTATCCGGAAATACTTAAATTATAAGGTATATTTACATATTGTTTTTTAAGATTATAAAACCATAAATTTCGCACTGATCAATGAATACACTCAGCTTTGTTTTGAGTTTGACAGCACTTCTGCTTGCTGGCCTTCTGGTGTATTATCAGTATTTTTTTAAACAAAAAGTGACAAGAGATTCTAAGCTGCTTGCTGTTCTCAGGTTTGTCAGTATTTTGAGTGTTTTGATGTTGTTGATCAACCCTAAGTTTGAGAAAAAAGTTGTAGATGTTTCAAAGCCAAAATTATTATTGGCAGTTGATAATTCAGCATCTATATCTTATACTGCGTCGACTGATGTGATCAAATCTATTAAAGAACAGTTTTTAGATGATGCCGATCTTAAGGATCGTTTCGACTTGTCGGTTTTTCAATTTGGATCTGGCTTAAGCACAGATACTCTATTGAATTTTAAGGATCAGCAAACCAATATTTACAATGTCGTTGAGCAATTGGATGTATTAGCTCAAGCGCAAAATGCTGCAATTGTTATTCCAACAGACGGACATCAAACCTTTGGAAGAAACTATGCCTATCTAAAAACGAATAATACAGTTTTTCCGGTTGTAATAGGGGATACCATAGAGAATGAAGATATATCTATCAGCAGGATCAATGTCAATGCCTATGCGACACTTAAGAATAATTTTCCTGTTGAGATATTCTTAAATTCCAGTATAACTAAAAATGTAAGATCCAGATTGTTAGTAGAAAGAAGTGGAAAGGAACTCTATTCAACTCAAATATTATTTTCACCTGAGGAGGGGGCCAAACACGTCACTTTTTATTTACCTGCAGATAGTATTGGAATGCAACTGTATAAGGCAAGACTGATTCCTTTTAAAGATGAGAAGGAAGTGAGAAATAATATTCAGAATTTTGGCGTTGAAGTGTTAGACGAAAAAATAGAGGTGGCCATTGTTTACAGCGTAATTCATCCTGACCTTGGCATGATCAAAAGATCCATTGAATCCAACCAGCAACGTAAAGGAACATTAGTGCGCATTGACGAACTTAAATCAGATCCGAATAAATATAATTTATTTCTTCTCTATCAACCTAATAGAGATTTTAATGAGTTGTTTGAAGAACTCGAGCGTGATATGAAGAACTATTTTTTGATTACGGGAAGTCAAACTGATTGGAATTTTTTAAATGAGGTTCAAAGTGATTTTTCAAAAGAAACATCTGGCTCAAACGAAGATTATTTTCCTTCTTTTCAAGGCGACTTCAATATTTTTTATACTGAAGATATTGGCTTTGAGTCTTTTCCTCCTTTAAAAGGTGAATTTGGTATTATCGATTTTAAGAGCAGTCATGAGATTATGATCAGTCAAAAAATTAATAATGTAATCACAGGCCAACCTTTGTTGGCTACATACGGGAATAATGATTTTAAGCGGGTGGTACTTTTTGGAGAAAATATCTGGAAATGGAGGTCTCAGAGTTTTGGGCTCTACGAGTCATTTGAAAAATTTGATATTTTTTTTAATAGCCTAATTCAGTTTTTACAACTGTCAGAGCGAAATTCCGAAATGGACATTTATTACAAACCGGTTTACCATGCTCAGGAGCCTATTAAGATTCAAGTCAAAAATTATGACAGTAATCTAAATATTGAGCTAAATTCAAGATTGACTTTGAGCATTAATGATAGCTCGGATAAAATTCCATTTTACATTAATAATAATTATTATGAGGCTCAGATAAATTCTTTGGAAACCGGTACATACAGATTTGAGGTAAAAGATTTAGATTCTGATAAATCAAAACAAGGTTCATTTATAGTTGAATCATTTTCATTGGAAGAAGAAAATACCCGACCAAATATTGAGGATTTAAAACTGCTGGCAAAGAATTCAGGCGGCCTGCTGGTATATCAGGATCAATTTATGGAACTAAAAACAAATTTGTTGAATAAGCCTAAATTCCGATCTACTCAAATTGAACGTAATAAAATAATTTCTTTGATTGATTGGAGGTGGCTTTTAGGTCTAATTGTTTTATCTTTGAGCTTGGAATGGTTGCTTCGTAAGTACCGAGGTATGATTTAAAAGGCCATTCTGTAAATCAGTTTAAACTAAATAATTTAAGATGGCACAACAACCACAATTGCAATTCCCAAAAGGGATATTACCAATAGTATTTATTGGAATCCTTGTATTGATTTTTATTTCAAAATCTACTGTTACACTTGACGCCGGTGAAGCAGGTGTTTTATGGAAAAGATTTGGTGGAGGAGTTGTTACGGATCAACCGCCTTTAGGGGAAGGTTTTCATTTAGTAGCACCTTGGAATAAAGTTATTGTTTATGAAACCAGACAGCAGGAACTTACAGAGAAAATGAAAGTTCTTTCTTCAAATGGTTTAGATATCCAATTAGAGGCAACAGCCTGGTATCAGCCAGTAAGTAATGAATTAGGTTTTCTGCATCAAACAAAAGGAACCAACTATTTAGACAGAGTTTTGAAGCCAGCTATGCGTTCTGCAACAAGAAGTGTTGTTGGAAGGTATACTCCTGAGCAAATTTATTCTTCAAAGAGAGATGCTATTCAGGAAGAAATTTTTGATGAAACGAAAAAGATTGTTGAAGATCAATACATTCAATTGAATGATGTACTTGTAAGAGATGTAACACTTCCAACAGCTATTAAAGATGCGATCGAAAGAAAGTTAGGTCAGGAACAGGAATCTTTAGAATATGAATTTAGATTAGAAAAGGCTCAGAAAGAGGCTGAAAAGCAGCGAATCGAAGCTCAGGGAAAGGCTGATGCCAATAGAATATTGAGTGCATCCCTTACTGATAAAATCCTTCAAGATAAAGGTATCGAAGCAACATTAAAATTATCTGAATCACCTAATACGAAAGTTGTAATCGTTGGTGGAGCCGACGGCCTTCCCTTAATTTTAGGTAACAATTAGAAAAGAATAAAGATTTAGAAAGTATAAAGAAGGCTGGTGTTTAACCAGCCTTTTTTAGTAAGAATCTTTAACGTGAATAATGTCTTTTTTCACTTGACCTTTTTGTAAAGCCCTGTAGTTTTCATAGCATTCAATGACCGCTTCTATGATCTGCAGATCACTTGCTTTATTGATGAATCTATTCGAGTAATTGCATTCCGAAAGTAAGTCATTCAATTCTTTACGACTCATGTCGAGATAGTCCATCATGATTTCCCGGCTATATTTCTGCTCCATCATATTTCGCATCTGGTCACCTTCTTTCATTTTTCTTAGGCGATTCATTTCCTTAGGCTTTTTACCAAACTTATTATACCAGAAGTCAACAGGATTAAATATGGCACCCAGTCCCGAATTATAATTTCTATTGTAGGAGTTACCTCTTTCATAGGCCTGGGGTAATCCATTGATATGAATTCGACTATAGGAATCTTGAGGTACGTTTTTAGCATCCACCACTAATACACCGATAAGTTTATGAGACTTGATGGTCACTTCTTGAATATTGACAACCTTTTCATGTATGGCGATCTCAAGCTCATTACCTTTTAACAGGTCATTCGTAATTTTTAACTTGATTGACTGAAATCCAATGTAGGATATGAAAATAGTATCATTCACTACTGCCGGTATTTCAAACTGACCATTTGTATTTGTAATTGTACCATCTACAGAGTTCAAATTTACGACATGAGCACTTTGTAATGGTTTTTTATCATTAATACTAATGATTCGACCTTTGAGAGAGTATATATTATCATTCGGCTTTTTGATAACTGTATCAAGCGCCGATGAATTAATGTCTTTGGCCTCAATTTCTTGCGCAGAAACATTAAGACTGATAAAGATCAAAAAAAATATACATACAATTTTTTGCATGGGCAATGATACTAAATATTGCGTAAACTATTTGATAAATTATTGTGAAAAATATTGTTCTAAACAAAAATTACTTGACACGAAATGACCTTCATATGTGTCACAGGAATAAGAGACAATGTATTTTCCAGATAAGACAAAAACATTGTTTCTGTTTTTAAGAAAATAATTTAATTATAACTTGAAACTTACAATTCCACAATCCATCTCAATAATCTGACCCGACATGCGTTTACTTTTCTCAGAGACCAGAAACTCTGCCATTGCCGCGACATCTTCAGGTTGCAAATAGTTTTTCATAGGGTGTCTTTCTCGCATTTTCTCTTTGATCATATCATTACGTAGTAATTTATCCGCCAAACTTGTTTCTGTTATGGTGGGTGCTATGGCGTTGAATCTGACCTGAGCAGCAAGTTCAGCACCCAATGATTTAACAAGCGCTTCAACTCCAGCTTTCGCTACAGCAATACTTGCGTGATAAGGCATTCCCATTTTAACTGCAACGGTGCTAAAAAGTACAACGGAAGGATCTGTACCTGCTTTCAAAACCTTTAAATATTTTTGAATAACCCTTACAGCACCCAAAACATTAATTTCGAAGTCATTTTCAAAATCTGTTTGGGATAGTCTGTTTACGGGCTTCAAGTTAATACTTCCCGGACAGTAGACCAAAGCGTCCAAACTGTTCAATTCTGGTAAGTCATCGTTTAAAATGTCACAAGAATAATGAACAATATTAGTTTTAAGATTATCAGGTTCTGTCCGACTGATATTGATTATTTCATAAGAACTATTCATCTCGTTGATGATAGCTTTTCCTATCCCTTTACTTCCACCTATGATTAAAACTTTTTTCATACTATTTGTTCAACCGACTTCTATTTGCTAAAAATATTATCGATTAGTTTTTAAGAGTTAATAAAGTTTTGAAGTTCCACAATCTTTTTGTGCTGTTTGAACACACCGCCATAAAAAGCAGTTACAGTTGCCGAGGTATCGTCTTTTATACCTCTTGATGAAACACATAGGTGTTTAGCATCAATGATCACTGCAACATCTTCTGTGTCAAGCGCTTCTTGAAGGTCTTTGGCAATCTGGTTGGTTAAACGTTCTTGTACCTGAGGTCGTTTTGCGTAGTATTGAACAACTCTATTTAATTTTGACAAACCAATTACTTTTCCTGATGAAATATAAGCAACATGTGCCTTTCCGATGATAGGAACAAAATGATGTTCACAATTGGAATAAAAAGAAATATTTTTCTCAACCAACATTTGATCATACTGATATTTATTATCAAAAAGTGCAATCTTTGGTTTGTTTTTAGGATCGAGCCCTGAGAAAATTTCTTCTATAAACATCTTGGCTACTCTATCAGGAGTACCTTGAAGAGAATCATCATTTAAGTCTAAACCGAGCGTATCCATGATTTCAGTGAAGTGAAATGCAATTCGCTTCTTTTTTTCTTCATCACTTATGAGAAAAGCTGTAGATTTCATTGGTGTGTCCATACTAGTTAGTATATGGTTATCACCAATTTCTTCGTGGTTTATAATTGAATTTTTTCTTGATTCGTTTTTGTTTAATAGGGCTTCATTTGTTTTCATAATTATCTTTTTTTAATGCTGTCTTGATATCGCAAAGCATTGGATTAAATTTATATTTAGTAGTTATGTTATTCTTATTTTTTTGGTCTTTGGTATGGTAATCTTTTTTTTAGCTTCGGGATTGAATAGCCATCTAAACCATTTATAGCAACAATATTTCCTTTCGACAGATCAATAAATCCGTCTTCGTTAAGCAGTTCATCGTCTATATACATTCCCATTATTTCACCAATAATCATGATCGTACCATTTATTTTAAAATGATGTTCTTCTCTGAATTTCATCTGCATTTGTACAGGCGCTCCTCTTACAAAAGGAGCCATAGAGACATGATCATAATCTTCAATTAATTCGGTCATTGCAAACTCAGAAATATCAGCCTCGTATTTGGCAGAGCAATGATGGGCATCTTCAATAATATCCTCATGAATATGATTGATCGTGTAAGTTCCAGTTTCCTTAATATTTTGATAAGTGTTACGAGGCACAGTGGTCGGTCTTGTTACAAAACCAAGTAAGGCAGGACTTGATCCTAAATGAATCACAGAACTGAATACCGCCACATTACTAACGCCATCTTTGCTCTTTGTCGCAATTAAGTTCGCTGATTTGAAACCTGAGCAGGAATTGATCAGGTTAATGCGATAGAGATGCTCTAAGGTTGAGAGATATTTTTGATCAAAATATTTCATTTCAATGTTTGAAAATTATTAATATCAACATGTTTAGCTTTAAGGTCAAACATCAAATTATACAATCCAAAAAAAGTTCTATTCATGTATATAAAGTGCTTGGAGCCTCTATTGCCATTCATTTTACGGAGCTCTGTGCTTTTGGTATATTTCTCACCTAGATCACTTATTTTTCCAAAAAAACCATGATCAGAGAAATCGAACACTTCGCTTTGAAATGGCTCTGTAAAAACAGTCAGCAATTCATGAAACATCTCAGAGAAGAAGCTGACTTCTTCTTTGCTGTCAGAGGGTATCAAAATTTCCAGTTCATATAATTTCTTTCTAAAAAACTCTGGGTTACTAAGATTTTCTTTTGTTGCTAATTCAAAATAAGGAACATAAAAGCTATCCGGAATAACTTTGATACACCCAAAATCAAGTGCTACCAGTTCCTTTTCAGGAGAAACAAGAAAGTTTCCTGGATGAGGGTCAGCGTGAACTTTTTTGAGTACATGTATTTGATACATATAAAAATCCCATAAAGCCTGTCCGATTTTATCAAGATCTTTTTGCTCGTTGAAATGACTCACATATTCCGATAAATGCTCTCCATGCATCCAATCCATCGTAAGAATTTTTTCAGAGGACAGTTCAGGATAATAATCCGGAAACACCAAGTTTGGTATGTGACGGCAAGAAGCAGCCATTTCCAGTGATTGATTGATTTCCTGATTGTAATCAGTCTCTTCTAGTAATTTGTCTTCCACTTCTTTAAAGTATTTATCAGACTCCTTACCTCTTATATTTAGCATTTTTATGGCAATAGGTTTAACCAGAGCCAAATCTGACCCGATACTGTTTGCTACTCCTGGATATTGAATTTTTACAGCTAATTCTTTTCCTTTGTTGTATGCTTTGTGAACCTGACCTATACTTGCTGCATTTACAGAAGTTGAATCGAAACTTTCATAAACCTCTTGGGGAGATTTTCCAAAATACTTTTTAAAAGTCCTGATCACAAGGGCAGGAGAGAGTGGTGGCACAGAAAACTGCGACAGTGAAAATTTCTCTACATAGGCCTGTGGCATAATACTTTTTTCCATACTGAGCATTTGCGCTACTTTCAAAGCACTTCCTTTTAACTTTTTCAGACCATCATAGATGTCTTCAGCGTTATCTTCATTCAGCTTCGCTCTGGCCTCAACTTTATTTGTTGCCAGTTTATTTCCAAAGTATTTGATATAATTTACCCCAACCTTTGCACCAGTTTGCACTAGATTTGAGGCTCTTTCAACCTTTGTAATCGGAATTCTATCTATCGTATTCATTAGTTCATGTAACTTTTTTCATTGTATAAAAATTTTCCTAGATCTATTACGCTTTTGAGGGGTTGTACGTTGAGCAGATCAAAACCGGTATTGATTGATTTTTCGATAAAAACATCTGTTTTTTCTAAACCTGCACTATCATCATTCATCCAAAATTTAAAACAAAGGATCAACTGAACCCATAGACTTTCGGCTAAGGATTTACCCATTAACTTTTCAATTTTGGCATTTTTCAGGTCTAAAGTTTCGATTTCCAAGCTCTCTATCAACTCGACGTATTTTGGTTTTAGGGTTGAGATTGTTTTGGGATATCTGGAGTTATTTTGATCCCTGTCCAGAATGCTGAGAACAAAGCTTCTATTCGCTGTTAGGATTTCAAAAAATGTATAGAAAAAAGTGAGTAATTTATTTCTTCCATTAAATGATCCATATTCTTCACTTTTTTCGAGTAAATCCATCGTTTGTTCAAAAAACGAATGAAAAATTGATTTTTCCACCGCTCCTAAATTTCCGAAAAACTCATAAAATTGCCCTTCATCAAAGTTATTCAGTTTTGCCAGTTGATACACGCTTTTTGGCGCTTCTCCATTTTCTAGGTAATAGTCCATATAGAAAGTGTAGATGTCGTTTTTCTTGATATTTTTCTTTCTTGCCATGATATATATTTTGTGTAAATATACAATTTGTTTAAGAAAAAACATAAATAGTTGAACAAAAAAACGTAAAACCACTCAGAAGTCCTTATTTATAGGAGTTTTGTGTACTCTGGAATCAAATAAAACTTTTATGAGTCTTGTAATTCAGTTTTTTAATAAAAGTTTGAAAAAGTCGCAATAGAGGTGTTTGTTCTTGTGACAATGTGGGCTGTGGTCAAGATTTAACCAAAAGAAAACGATAAAAATAATGAAAATTTCCATTGAACCAAGCACCAAAAAAGAAAGCGGTGTAGATGGTCCAAATTGGCAGCAAGGAGATGTTACCGTAAGAATCTAATAATAAAAGTATCAAGGCAGTAAGTACAATTATGATGGCTGTTTGAGATTTTTTTCCTTTGTAATTGAATAGAATAGAACCCAATACAAAAAGTCCAAGCAAGGGTTTCAAATGAATAAAAACGGGAACAAGAGCTGCATTATCAATATCAAAAAACATCATAAAAGCACCGGAATAAGCGGCTATGCAAAATGGACACTTTGGTAAAAGGATGAGTAAAACTGTCGATAAAAAAGAGACAAAACTATTTTTTTTGGATGGTGATTTTTCCAAAATTATAATGGGCTTTGTCTTGCAGCATGGTGCCTTTTCTATTTCCATTGTTGATTATTCTTTCTTGTGCTATTTCGATATGGATTCATTAATAATTAGCTAAAAATACGATAATTTAGTTTATTTAGATGGCAAAATTTACGAATAATGAAATATATAGACTAAAATTTGCCTATTTTTGAATAAAAAAATAGAGAATGAAAGAAATAAAATCCATTTTAAAATTTTTTAAAGATGGCTTGTCATCAGGAGAGGAATGTGCAGTAGCTCAAGTAGTTAGAGTTGAAGGTTCTTCATATAGAAGAGAAGGAGCCAGGATGGTTGTATTTGAATCTGGAAATTTTGAAGGGGGTATCAGTGGTGGATGTCTCGAAGGAGATGCCTTAAAAAGATCGCAACTTGCCATCTTAAAACAGGAATCTTCGATAGTGACATATGACACATCCAAAGAAATGGAAATTGGCATTGGACTCGGCTGTAACGGGATCATTGATGTTTTGCTCACTCCTGTTAAAAGTGATTCAGAGAATATCAGGATTCTGGAAAAATGTGCATCTGAAAGAAAAACACATATTATCGTCACAATTACAGATTCCGATCTAAAAGATGAATCATTAAAATTAGGAAAATGCTTTTATTTTGATACTGAAACAAATAAGATCCAAGGAATTGAAAGCTCAGATCTAAAAAGTTATATGCAAAATAAGATTGATCTTGTTCTGACGCAAAATAGATCAAGTACCTTCACTTATCCCTCAGAGTCAGGATCTCTGAGTTTTCATGTTGAATTGATTCCAGCTCAATATCATCTTGTGATCCACGGAGATAATTACGATGTCTATCCATTGATTCAAATGGCAGGATTGTTAGATTGGGAAATTAGTTTGGTAGGAAACGTACAAAAATTGAAAAAAGAATTTTTACAACAGGTTAGAAACATTTATCCAAAGAATATGTCAGATCGACCAAAAATTGATGATCGAACGGCTGTGATTTTGATGGCGCATGATTTTAAAACAGATGTGCAAAACTTAAAAGATACGCTTGATAGCAAGGCACCTTACATCGCAAGTTTGGGCCCAAAAAAAAGATTTGAAAAGATGAAGGATAAGTTCAAGACAGATGGGTATTCTATGAGCGAGAAGGACCTAGAACGGATTCATGCACCTTGTGGCTTGGAAATTGGCGCTGATTCTCCGGAGGAAATAGCGTTGAGCATTTGTTCAGAAATCATCAGTTCTTTTACAGGTAAAAAAGGTGGGATGTTAAGAAATAAGCTAGACCCTATTCACGACAGGTTTTAATCAGGATCAAAGTGTTATAAGGATCTTCGTTCCCAAAGGATATTATTTGATCTTTGTTTTGCCACCTCTTGACCCACTATTCCAATAATCTTATCAATGTCTGATTCTTTTGTAAACCTGCCCAGACTAAAACGAATTGATGAAAAAGCCATATTTCGTTCCAAACCCATGGCTAATAAGACATGAGAAGGATTTTCGTTCGCAGAGTTGCAGGCAGAACCATTTGATACTGCCATAGATTTACTCAAAGCACTCAGAAGTTTGAAACCATCAACATAAGCAAAAGAGATATTTAAAGTGTTAGGCAATCGCTCAGTAGTTCTGCTGTTTGAATATGACTCTTCAATTTCAAGTAATCCTGATTCTAATTGATTTCTCATATCGATGAAATGTTGCCCTTCTTTTTTCAAATCAGCATATGATATTTCTATGGCTTTTGAAAAACCTGCAATTGCCGGTGTATTTAGCGTGCCACCTCTTATCTTTTTTTGCTGTCCGCCGCCTTGAATAAAATTGCGAATAATTTGACTATCAGATCTGTTTTTAACATAAACCAAACCTATCCCTTTCGGACCATACAGTTTATGCGCTGAAAAACAGGCAAAATCCACCGTACTAAATACATCCTCCAAATCAATTTTCCCTAAACTCTGAGTTGCATCACTAAACAAATAAATTCCTTTTCCTTTAATGATTTCTCTAATTTTTTTTAAAGGTTGAATGATTCCGGTTTCATTATTTGAATGCATTATTGAGACTAAAATTGTTTCTGGGCGTATGGCTTGTTTCAATTGTTCAAGATCGATCATACCATTAGCCTGAACATCGAGATACGTCATACTGACACCCTCATATCGCTCTAAAAAATCACAAGTATCGAGCACGGCCTTATGCTCAGTTTTACAGGTTATAATATGATTACCGCCAAGTTCAAATTTGCTACTAAAACTTTTTAATATCATATTGATACTTTCAGTTGCGCCTGAAGTATAAATAATATCATCAACTGAAATTCCTAAAGTTCTTGCTATGACACTGCTAGAGTCAGTTATGTAATCCTTTGCAAGCCAACCATAACTGTGATGTGCACTTGATGGATTTCCAAAATTTTCACAAAAAAAGGGCATCATATAATCAAGCACTCTCTGATCACAAGGTGTTGTTGCATTGTAGTCTAAATATATTCTGTTATTCATAAGTTCAACCGAAGAATCGGATAGTTTCGCACCCTCAAATTTAAGGTAATTTTGGAAATATTTGTTTTAAAATTGAATTTGACAGCTTTAAAAAGAAGAATAAACCGACATGTTTTTATTGTTTTTTTTGACTGTTGCTTGTTTGTTCAAATGCTATTTTTGAAGCTTTTATAAGTCAAATAACTATGTTTTGCTTAACTAATATTGCGAATTTATTCGTAACACTTGAACAAAATTGAAATAGTCAACAAATATCAAATCGAAAATATTACGGTCAATAATCATTAATATGGTAAATATAAATGTGTCAATTTGTGATTACCATAAAAATTATCAAAATTGTTGTATATTTATGAACACTAATAATTCTAAAAACAAATGATTCCTTCTAAATTTACCTACCATAAAGCGACTACGCTAAAAGATGCGATTGCTTTATCTCAAGAACATGGGGAAGATGCAAAATATATGTCTGGAGGGCATAGTTTGCTACCCATGATGAAATTGCGTTTTGCAACGCCTGAACATATTATTGATATTAGTAAAATCGAAGGTCTTTCCTATATTAAGGAAGACGGAGATTGTCTAAAAATCGGAGCACTTACGACTCAAACTGAAATGGAGTATTCTGATCTGATCAATGAAAACTATTCCATTTTTTCAGATGCTATTCATTTAACTGCAGATCCTTCGGTAAGGAATATCGGTACTATTGGTGGCAATATTGCTCATGGCGATGCAGCCAATGACCAACCAGCCTTAATGCTTGCAATGCGAGCAACCGTTATTGCAGAGGGTGTTGATGGTCAAAAATCAATTCCGATTGACGATTTTTTTCATGGATTTTACATGACAGCTTTAGAACAATCGGATGTATTGGTCGAAATTCAGGTTCCCAAAGCAAAAAAAGGGGCAGGGGGAGCTTATCATAAAGTGGAAAGAAAAGTTGGTGATTATGCCACCGCCGGAGTTGCGGTTCATGTTGAGATCGATGATGATGGTATTTGTCAGGAAGTTGGTATTGGACTTACCAATGTAAGTGCAGTTCCAATGCGCCTTGATAGAGGAGAAGAGTTAATAAGAGGTAAGAAAATAACAGATGAGCTGATTGCCCAGGTTGGAGTTGTCGCAAGTGAAGATTGCGAACCCACTTCTGACTTAAGAGGATCTGAAGCTTATAAAAGATCTATTGTAAATACTATTACTCAGCGTATGATTAGGTTAGCGATCGAGCGTTCAAATCACTAAAAAAATATAAAAATGAAACACAAAATAACTTTAACAATAAAT